>JAHITE010000022.1 GCA_018817585.1 Candidatus Omnitrophota bacterium | reverse complement strand
TATTGCCTTAATATTTTCTTTAGTTATGCTAAATATAACATTATCAAAATTTTTAGGCTCATCAGCAGATAAAGCGGAAGCATAACTTTCATCAAAAGCCTGTTCAAATAAACTAATATTTATCGCGAGCTTAGCAGCCAGATATTCTGTCTTAAACTCTGGGGAATTCACAAACACTGTCTGAGCTAAACAAACATCAGCTAAAACTATTGTTTGAATTAAGCAAACCGCTATAAATTTAAAAAGTATTTTCGCTTTCATGATTAAAACCTAACTTGTGCACTCTTAATATTAGCTGTAAATCAAATCGATTGATTTATAAGAAGAAGGCTGTATAACTGCCTTGCTTGTTCACTTATTGTTACTGTGTCTGTATTTCTTAATCGCGATTCATTGGGTTTAATCGGATTTATCCTGGGCACATATACTTGTTCTTTTCTCTGATTATCAAGATCCTTGGGTTCAAGAACGTTTCCTTTTCGGCTGACAAGAGGCTTATTGTTTATTTTTGTTCCATTAACAGCCTCTGTTGCCCCGCTCAGAGGATTTCCTCCGATAATTATTGAAGCAAAAACCCAGCTAGCTGCTGTCCGGTTTTTTGTTAGCGCGTCTTTTAGGAATTCTCTTATTTGGGGATTAAATTCCAAAGTTTTTTGTTCTTGGGCAAAGTCTCTTATTCCCGTAAAATAGCGGAAAATACTTATTGACGCAATAAGCGCTGCCCCGAAAATAAATGTATTTATAAAAGCATGATCAAAAGAACTAATCCTATTTGCCGATTCTGATATGGATAGGAATAGGCATAGTTTTGTAAAAATCAACGCGCAAATACCCGCGATTAATTTTAAGCCGGCTTTATTTTTAGATTGAAATTTATTTATGTTTATATCTTCTTGTTTCTGATTTTTTTTCCAGCCGTCAGGGGCAGTATCTAACTGATCAAAGGACAAAGACTCAGCTAGCGCGGCCTGAGATAAATTATACGCTCTCTGGAATGAACTGATATCCATGGATAATCGCGGACTCAGGCAGGTGATTTGTCCAGCCTGAGTTTTAGAAAACAATTCATTTGCCTCAGGGCAAAAAGCAAGATCTAAAAGCAAAAATGCCTGGATAAGCAGCAATGCAATGGATTTTAAAAATATTTTTAGAATTCTATTATTCAGATTAACCATTCTCATTCCTTAAAACTCTAATTCTAATTATTATATTTTGCTTTTAAATCGACTGGTAGTGTTTAACCACAAGTTCCAGATCTAAAATCGCGGTACCCAGTTTATCATTAAACTAAATGGCCTGCTCAATAAAAAACTGAACAATCTCTTTTTCCGGATAAAGGGGGGCACCAGAAAAAACAACATTATATGAAGCATTAGGAGAATTTAAATTAAGATATATATTTCCTTGAGAAAGTTCACTAATTACTGCTCCATCCAGTGTAAGCCCCTGCTGAATCTGAGGCTCGTATTTATTTTTCCATAAATTCTGCAACCGCTCATCTTCAAGCTTAAACCCCATTTTTAAGTAAAATACCACTGCCGCGGATTCAAGCCCCCATTGATTATTAATTTGATTATTTGCCAGGGCAAAACCTGTCACTTTATCACCAAAGATTTCCCTTGCTCCGGAAAGCATTGTTTTAAAAATCCGCGCGCTAAGCTTTTCCCCTTGGTGTCGGTATTCTTCAAACAAACGAAAAGTAACAAGGATATCTTCATCTTTAGGCATAATTCCAAAATCAATATAGCCATAGCCAATAAGCTGTTTCTCATAAATAATTGCTACATAATAAGTATCTGGCTTCAATACTTCAAAAACATTAGAAACAGCATCTGGATCCTGGCTGATAAACACTATTTTTATTTTATCGTTTACATCAACAGAATAAGCATAGTCTGGATCAAGATCCATGGCATTATTCAATAAACTAATTTTTTTACCTGTTAAAACAGTATCCAGCATCTCGGCCATAATAAAAGCCTGATCCTGACTTAACTTCTCCAGCTTAACTTCAGGCAGAAATTCCTTGCTATTTTCCACACTAGACGGTTTATTTAAACTCAGCGGGACACGACTGGTTCTTGTTTCTATTTCAAATTTGTTTTTTTCAATAATTTCATCCTGTTCTTTTTGCACATCAGCATAATCAATTTCCCTATCCATTTTTATATTTTCCGCCTGCTCGAAAAACCCGGCTTTAAATTTATAAGTTGAGCGCAGAGGATTGGTTCCCGCATCCAGGCCAGAAACATTAAAATACTCATTTAATTCAGGAGCGATTTTAATAAATTCACTTTGACTAAGCTGGCTAACAATATTATTAAGCGCAATATTTTTAACATTGCGGAAAACAACTGGTTTGCCATCTTTCCAGTTAATTCCGCTGATCGTAAAACTAGCGTCATTATTAAACAACAAGGCTCCGAGAATATCCTGTTTATTAATCGCTCGATAAACCGTATAAAGCTGCTCTTCGTGTTCATAAGCCCCTGGGAGATGCTGATAATAAACTGAATTTTCCGCGCTGCCATAACTTATATATCGCGGCCATTCAGCTAATTCTTGAGGACTAAAAAAGATGTAATCAGCGCTATCAAAATCAATAGCTGCCTCTGTTACAGAAATATCCTGGTCAAAATCAGCAGGAAGAACATATAAAGGATATGTTGCCAAAGACTGTTCACTGAATTCAAGCGCTCTTTGTTTTACCTGATATCCGGTAGGAGTTGGCTGGGTAACCTGATTTGCTTTTAAAACCGTAATACCCGGATTGTGCGCGCCGACATGAAGCTGAACATTTTTACCAAGAGTTAGACTATTAGAATTTTTAGAGAAATTCAGCTTAATCAGATCGCGAGTTACATTGCGGCAAAACCGCGCGCCCTGATCAAAATCTGTAAAATAGATTACCTGGGCTTTTTCATGCTTTTCAAGTTTTGGAATAAGTTCCTGTTCATTCTCGCCTAAAACAAAAACTTTATCGCCTCTGCGCTCAAATACCACATAATTATCCGGATTAAGCTTATCGACAATGGCAATAAACCGGCCTCTTTGCTCCCGATCTTTTAAAACCGCTATATGTGAGTGTTTTTTCAGGTTTAAAGAAAAGTTGAGCATATAATTCTGAGAGAAAAATGCCAGATTAACCGGTAAGTCAGTTTTTAACTTGGGATTTTCCCCGGCCAATATGGTTAAAGCGTTTACCCATTCCCGGACTTTATTCTGCTTGGTCTGATCAATTCCTAAAACCTGTTCAATAAAATTATTCCCTAATCTTGAGCGTTCGAGAAATGAATCCTGTCTGGCCATTGAATCAAATCGCGCGTTATTTCCCAGAGCGATCGTTTCTTCCGGTTCTGTTTTATTTAAAGCTTTCAGCCAAGCCCTGTCTTCCTGAGCCAAAACAAGCAATTGATTATTCTGATCATTAAGATCAACCAAAACAACAGCTATTGTTTTTTTTCTTTGGCCAACGCCAATCCCCATTTTCTGAAACTCAAAATTATTCTGATTTATCGCGGTAACATGCAAACGAGCTACCCGCCCTGCCAGATAAGGAGGAATTCTAAAGCTGCTGTTACCAATCTTAAAATTAGTTGTTTTATCACTGATTATTACCCCGTGCTCAAGAATATCTGAATCCCTGATACACCCGGCAGGCAGAACAATATCAGCACCTAACTGTCTGATTCGCGAATACTCATTATATGAGGCCTGAAACGAGTTTATATCTATGGCAATCTGAGGACTTAATGTAGCAGTCTGCGGATTAGCCGATAATTCAAAACCACCTGCCCAAGCAGAATTCACAATCAAAAATACCTGAATTAAAATAAGAATTATAATTTTTTTAAAGCTGTTCATAATTTTTCACCAATTAAAAACTTAAGCCTAATAAATTTATCGCCCGATTTTTCCGCTTATTTTTTAATAACTCAAAATAAACAAAAATGTTATCCCCTCAATAAGAAAGTATTTATAAGATAGATTGTTTCAGGACACTGAATGAGCAATATTATATTGATTGTCCTGACTTTAGGGCAATATCCCGGTCTAGAAGAACTGAACCCAGCGGAGCAATCATCTTTGATGAATTGAAATTTTCCGCTTCTTGTACCAGAGCATCAAGCTGCTGCTTATTCTGCTGCCAGGCGGCTTGAAGATTAGCTAACTGCTCTACAGCTTGGTTCGCATGTTTCTCTTCTAAGATCATCCAGGTTTCTTGAATATTATCGCCATACTGAAAAACCCGGTCTGATTCTTTTTCCGGATTAGAGGTATATTCATGCACAGCCCGTGCCTGACTTATTCGCTCCATAACTTCTCCAATATTTTGATCAGCTGATTTTATCCGATCCCAAAGAACTCTTAAATGCCCAACTTTGACTACTGATTCACCAGACTGATTAAAGTAACTCTTCACCTGCTGCATATACTGCGCAAACAATGCCTCAACTTCCGCTGGCTCCATTTGCCTGGCCTGCTCTGTTTTCGGCACTAAAAATCCATTGGGCCCTGCCGGAGGACCGCGAGCTAAAATCACATCAAAGTTTTCAAAGATTTTCGCAAAGCGCATTGCTCCGGTCCTAAGACGCGCCAGGATTTCATCTCCGGCAACATAACCATGCGCTTCATTAACTACTTTAAAATCCCGAATATCCACTCGATTATCTTTAACCGCGCCGGGAGCATCATAGTATTCTTTTTGATATTTATCAATCTTGCCAACTTTATCATAATAATCCAAGCCTTGCAAAGAAAAAGCAATCGCGCCATTAAGTTTTTTATTTTTAAGCAGCAGATTAAGCTGTGTCCGCGCGGCGGTTTCCGTGGAAAAGTAGCGTAAATCAGGATAAGCTTCCAAATTAAGACCATCAGTAATCTGATTTGACTCTAACTGATTAGCGGAGTTTTGGATATTTTCAAACTGATTAAAATCAGCGCGGCTTGAATCAGTCAGCAGGATACTTTCCCCGGATGCTCCAGAGTGCTCAAAATCAGACTGACTTTCAATATGACCATCCCCAAGTTTTTTAAAAATATCTTTTGATTTATCTTTTCTTTGCGCAGCCAGATTGCGAATTTTCTCATAAATACTATTGCCTTCGGCAACCGCGATCTCAGTGCTATTGGCCAAACCAATTGACAGAGTAAAACGTACTTCATTGCCCACAGCCGGCCGATTCAACCAGGAACTGGCAATACTTAAACTCGCGTCCGGAATCATCAGATTAACCATATCAAGAAATTCCTGTACCCGCGCCTTGCCAGTCTTTCCGTTTACTTCCTGGGCAATGATTATGATATTATGTTTACCCAGCTTATCTATTCTGCAGCCAAAATTTTCAATTCCCGCGATTTTTTCAGCTGATAAATTATCTGTGCCAATGGAGGCAACGGAAAATTTTGTATTCTGGACTTTAGCCTTAATCCCTGCCGCGATATCCACAGCCTTTTGTTTGTTTTTTCCGGAATTAATTGCCAGAACAAATTCGTCTCCGCCACGGCGCAGACTAACAGCATTTTCCGCGCCCAGATCATTGATCGCATTTTGCAATTCCTGTTCCAGAATTTCAAGCAGAGCATTTACATTATTTTTAGCAACATACTGATTGGTCAACCGCATTAAATCAACATCAACAAAAACAACTGAATCCAGCTGTCCGATTTTAAATTTATCTTTTAAACTTGTTTCTCTGTCTTTAGCTTCAGCTACTACAGCTTGAGTATTGACGTCTGCTCCCTGGGCACGATCAATTAATTCTCTGTTTTTTATGCTGTTCGTACTATCATGGATCCTTTGTATTGCCATTTTTGATATTGTTAAACTAAATCCCACGATTAATAGCCTGATCACTGTATCAAAATAACTACTTCCGGTATTTATAATGGCCAGCTGATCTGATACTGAACCAGCGAAAATATTACTTGGATCGATAAATTGAGCAAGGCTTATTCCAATAAAAAAAGTTATGGAGAAAAAGTTGTTTCCTCGCTGATTTTTAATTCTCCGGTTCGCGCTAACAGCTTTTTGATCATCCAGAACACTGCTTCTTCTTTTAGATACTTGTGATTTTTCTTTGCCCAAAAAACCAATAAATAATTTAAACACGTTAATAATAATTTTTCCGCTGATTAATAAAGCCTGGAATGTCCAACCCAATGCCCGCAAAGGGATTCTATATACAGGCGCGGGCACTGCCTGCTTGCCCTGATCAACGCGGCGTTTCATATAACCCGCGATCGCGCCAACAACAAAGATAACCGCAGTGACTATAGCAAAACCCATTGCCCAGTTTTTTATTTTATCTACGGTATTGCGCCACTGTTCTTTCTCAGCCATTTGCTTAGCCAACTCAATTCTGGCAAGCCGAGCTTGCTCTCTAGACTTTAACTCTTGTTCAGCCGCGGCCAAAGCAGCCAACTGCTGGGGGCTGTTTAATTGCCGCTTTAAAGCTTTAGCGGCTTTAAACCGCGATGAGGTATTATCAGCCAAAACAGAAGCTAAAATTTCAAATGTCTGGGAAGAACTAAGAATTTTAGCTTCCCATTTTTCACCCAATCCATAGCTGCCTAAAAACTTATTAACATAATCAATCCCCGCAACCTGAGCAAACAAAGCAGCCAGCTTATAATTAAAACCATCAGTTCGGTTATAATACTTATATTGTTTTACCCCGTCTACTACAGTTAAATCTCGTTTTTGTAAAAAACCGCCTTTTACTTTATATATTCGCTTATATCGCTCTAAAATAAGTTCATTCTTAATATTTTCATTACCTTGAGTCAAATCACCATTATGGATCGACCGATCGGCCAAATAAGTACCTAAATAATCTATTGGTTCTCTTACATTGTTCGGATTAGCTCCGACCATATTCTTTATCCAAACTGGTACATGGCGCTCGTCTACAGCATTGCCAAAATTCAGCAAAGCAGTATCAATACTGCCAGAACCGGCATTATATGAAGCCACAGTCGCAAGCTCAACTGAAAAGCCATGCGGATAATCTTGAAAATAACTTAAAGGCCTTTCAATAAACTCATATTTATTTTTCCCGGTTTTTCTTAGTTCCAAGCGCCGATATCTATCCCAATTTAGCGTAAGATAAGTATAACCCAGCTTTTGATTGCCTATTTTTCGCATCATCTGCTGAGATAAATACTCCATGACTTTTTCTAATGTTTTACCTTCCTTGCTTTGCAAAAGCGCGTCAATTTTCTTTTTATCCAGCATTTTATTAATCAGCTTTGCCCGAAAATAATCACGCTCAAACTGCAAACCAGCTTTTTCAAAATCCGCTGGCTTATAGCCTCCTGATTCGGATTGAATACTCATTTCCTGTCCAATCTTACCCATAGATTCGGCAATTTGAGAATTAACTCCAGCTTGGAGATTTTGGGTTTTTTGCAAATATTCCCAAACAGCCAGCGCGTAATACAAATTCACTGTAATTAGTTTAGGATTGCTGTTTATCTTTTTGTGAATCTTTTGAATTATCTGTTTTTTCTCTTTAGCTGAACTCGCGTTCTTATACGCGACAAAATCATTGTAAACATTAAACTGTTTTAATTCTTCAGTTTCCTCAATAACTTGCTTACCTTGCTTAATCGCCTTGCTCAGCTTTTCCCGATCACTAGAAATCATTCTTTCTAACTCATTGATAATTTCAGCATAGCCAGAGATTCCCCCCTTATGCGATACGATTAATCTTGCCAGCTCCTCTACTGCCTGAGATTCAATTACCTGCGTAACTCCTTGAGCATTGGTATAGGACTTTAATATTACAATTTTGCCATTAGCATCCAGTTTCCACTGCCTAAAATTACTTTCAACTCTGGTAACTCCCTCATAAAGCGGCATAAGCTTTGATTGATCAATCCTCTCAAATCTCAGTTCTTCGGAAATACCTGCTACCTGATTAGCATAGGAATTCATAAAGCCATAGGTCTGAGATTGCTCCCAATTCGCGTCACTGGATATCACGATAAAAGCATTTGAAATATCCCGCGCTCGAGCCTGAAGATTAAGCGAATTAGATAATTTTTCCGCGTTCAAAGAAAACAACCCTTTGATTCTAATTAGTAGCATCTGATCTTGTTTTTCTTCCACGACATATTGAACATTTTGTGAATTAATAATCTCAATATATTTATTCAGATCTGCTTTATTAGCGCTAACCACAATATCGCTTAAATCCACGGTTCTCTTAGCATCTGCAGGAGCTGACCATAAACCACTAAAAGTTAATACAATGGCGACAATAATACCAGTTTCCACAATAGCTTTCCCAACAGTGCTTAAAAAACTTCCAGACTCTGACGGGTTAATGCTTGGATTGCTGCTCGTGCCTGTATCTTTTAACTGTGGGGAAACAGCATTAATATTATCAATGAGATTAACTCTATAAATATATGAGTTTAATATGTCTTCAGTGTTTAAATTAAGCTTAGGCGCAAGAGTCGCTGATTCAGTTGGCTGATGAGAAATGTCCAGCGAACCGACAGCTGACCAGGCAATATCCATCACGAGAAATGCCTGGATCAGCATTAAGGATATTATTCTAAAGATTAGACTGAATTTTGATTTTTGATATTTCATTTTATATTTTAAAGTTCCTTTAGCTAATAAGCATAACTTTACCTGTTCGTCATCTTTGGTTTTTTTTAAGATCACTCCAACAGGTAAAGATTGTAATTTTCTAAACGTATTGCTACGCTATAATTCAGAGTATTTTAAGCATCATTTCTCGGATAATAAAAAAGTATTATAGTATACCATATATTCTTGAATTCTGCCAACATTTTCGGGAATTACTTAACATTGTAACCCATTGATAAATAAAGAGATATATTAGAAGTATTTAAAGTTTATCAGGGATCTGATTTTTCTTCTGCGATTTCTTGCTCAGGAGCGGCTTTTTCTTCTCTTTCAATCATTTAGTATCATCAGTATCTAAATTACAATATAGGTTACATGTTTGCCTTTTAAATAATCCGCCATCTGCTTTAAGAGCAGATTTTTTAAAAAAAATAGGGATACGAAGACAGGGGGAAGTAGGGGCCAATAACCACCTTAGGGGATAAGGCGATTGTGGTCTTCGTATCCCAATTAAAACAAAAGTTTTAAATTGCTTTTTAAAATCATTTAATCTCTGAAAACAAAAAAACCCAGTTTTTTATAATTATCTTACTTTGTTATTAGAATTATATCATATCTTCGCTATAATTTCAATGTTTGCAGCGTTTTTAAGATATGCAATAAAAAAAGGAATGCGAAGAACGGGGGAAGTAGGGGTCTTCGTAAACGTCTTATATAATAAGAGCGTTTCAACTTCGCATTCCCTTAAATTTCAAAATGATTGTTTAGTTAATAATTACGCCAAATCTTCAGCGGAAAGTAAGTATACCATAGGTTTTTTTAAATTACAAGCCTGGACAGGATTTTTTTAAAAAGCAATTATTAAGAGAAAAACCGCTAAAAACAAGAAAAAACCCGATTTCTCGAGTTTTTTTTGGTGCGGAGAGAGGGATTTGAACCCTCACGAGATTGCTCCCACTAGCCCCTCAAGCTAGCGTGTCTGCCATTCCACCATCCCCGCAATATATTAAGTTGTCTATTTATACCATGAACAAAATAAAATTTCAAGGACTTTAAATGAGTGCCTGACTTACGGAGTGTTTTTTACGAGGTCAAGTCAACCTGCTCGCTTGTCCCGCTGTTCTATAGCGGGGAATTTAGCACAAAAAGCAGCGATTAGCTGTTTTTTGTGAATCATTATTATTTAAGTCTGACTTGCGAAAGCGCAAGAGCTGTTCGACAGGCAAAAACACATCTTTTCACTAAGCCTGAGCCTGCATCGTGCAGGCCCAGCGGATCGACTATCAGCTATCGACTTGTGACTTTGTGTCCTGGTGCCTTGTGAATCTCCCTGTCCGCTATCATGATAAAAACTCACTGGCAATGGTATCATAATGTAGCAAACCCTTTTTACTGAGTTTATAGCGATTATTCCGCAGCAAAATAAACCCTTGATTGACAAATTGATTTAAAACCTGGATTATATCTTGAGGAATTTTTTGCTCCAAAGCTTTTTCCATATTTTCTAAACTAAAACCGCCTAAAAGCCTTAATCTTAAGATCAAAGTTTCTTCCAGCGATTTTCTCGAACTTAGGACTTCTGAGCTGTAATGCTTAAACTTTGCTTTTTTTGCCTGCTGCTGATATTGTTTGAGATCACGAGACTTACTAAATCTCTCTCCTTTAACATAGGAATAAGCGCCAGCACCCAGCCCAATATATTCTAAATTATTCCAATAAATTAAGTTATGCTTTGACTCCCTGCCCTTTTTCGCGAAACTGGAAATCTCATAATGTTTAAACTTGTTTTTAATTAAAAAATTATCGGCTTTTTTGTACATTACACCCTGAAGATCATTGTCCGCGAGCTTTAACTTATTCCTGATATTGTAAAATGGCGTGTTTTTTTCAATAACCAGATCATACAAAGAAATATGACTGACTCCAGAGTCCACCGCGGCTTGTAAATCATCCTGCCAATCAGCCAAACTCTGACCAGGCAATCCATAAATCAAATCAACACTGATATTTGCAAAGCCATGAGCTTTAAACATTTTTAGCGCAATCAAAGCCTGCCGCGGATTATGCGGCCTGCCGAGTAATTTTAAATACTTATTTTTAAATGACTGCGCACCCACACTTACTCGGTTGATCCCGGCTTGCTGATAAACCAAAAGTTTTTGCTCAGATAAACTACTGGGATTAACCTCAATCGCCAGCTCAGGATTAACTGTTAGCTTAAAACATTGCCGAATCCGCGTAATTATTAGCGAAATATATTTTGCGGCAATAAAAGAAGGTGTTCCTCCGCCAAGATAAACACTGCCTACCTCCTGGTTTTGCCCCAGTACACTGGACAGCTGAATATCCAAAAGCAAAGCATTAATATATTGTTTTATTTGCTGCGAATCAGCCGGCACCTGAGAATTAAAATTACAATAATCGCATTTTTTAACGCAAAACGGAATGTGCACATAAATGCCCAAAGATTTCATAAACAATACCTGTTAAACCTGGTTGACGCTACTTGGTTTTGGCTTTGCATTCATTGAGCCAATCTCTTTCCAAAACATCTAAGTCCACAAATAATATATCTTTGACTGCCTTATAGATATTCGTGCCTTTAGCCAGCTGTTCTAAAAGTTTTTTCATATCATATAAAGAAGCTCGGCCAATAATATATTGAACGAAAGATTCTGACTGAGCATAAACCAGTTCAATCCGGTTGGGGGAAAGATAGGATAATTTACTCAAATCCATGGAGCCTAATTTATCCAAAGAAAAAAGCGTTTGTTTTTCAATTGCCCGCTCAATAAGCTCTTTTCTTGATTTTTTAATTGCCGGAGTTTTAAACTGCCTGGCCTCAAATTCCGCTAAGCCTTCATTTAGCCATAAAGGCACATTGTCTGCCCCGATGATCCGGACAATCACATGCGTGTATTCATGATATAAAACCGCCTGCATCAGCAAAGAATCTTTGCCCAGATCTTCGCCAAATCTGATTTTTCCATCATAGGTTCCCGCTGCCCAGTCGGGAAAATAATCGAGCTTTTTCAGTTTAACCGGCGGATAAATAATAACCGGCACAGTAGCCCGGGGATAAAGATCAAAATCCTTGCCCACCTGTTTATAAGCGTTTCTTAATATTTCCGCGGCTTTATCAGCCAAGCCCTCAGTGTCAATGCCTTCAAATTTTAATTTAAAGTTTTCAATTTCCCGGACACTGAAATTTCTTTCCACATCCTGCTCTTTTTCCAGTTTTTCCAATTTCATCCGCAGCTGATATAAACTGGGGTTTAATTTAAGCGCTTTCTGCCAATTATCCCGGGTGGAATAATAATTATCCCGGACATAAGCAATATCACCCTTGATCACATATAAATAGGGATTTTCCGAATCATAATACTCAACATGCACCAACATCCGCTCGGCATTAGAATATTCATTATCTTCAAAAAAATCAAAAGCCCAGGCCAGATAAATCGAGGCAATGTTTTTTTTAAGCACCGCTTCTTCCGGATTATACTCAAGCGCGGCTTTTAGATCTCTGATCGCCGGATCATATTTTTTAGCGTCTTTAAGCTCAAGGCCGCGGCAATTATATAAATAAGCCAAAGCCTTTTTTATTTGTTCAATATCCGGGGCAATTTCAACTGCCCGTTTTTCATGCTCAATCGCTTGATCCCATAATCCCTGATCTGAAAGCTCCATAGCATAATTATGATATAAAACACTTAGTTGTTTTTTTATATTCTGATCATAAGGATCATAAGCATATTTCTGCTCATACTCTTTTATCGAAGACTGAAACTCCGTTTCACTGGCGGAAAAACCCAAACAGACTAAACATAAAGACTGAAACAAGAAAAACCCAAACAGTACTACAACCAAATCATATCGAATTTTAATCACTAAATCCCCCATACTTAATTTTAAGAATATTTTTTATCAGCGCTGATTCAGACTGCAAACAACATATTCGCAAAACCAGCTTTGCTTGACTATGCTATTCGCGCAAAAGCAATTAGCGCGGATTAAGCTAGATACATTTTACACATATTTTAACTAAATTTGAATAATTCTTTTATCTTAACTAAAAACAGTTTCTAAAGATTTTTGTTTTGTTTTTGTTTTGTTTTCACTAAGATATTGACAAACTAAAGACACTAATTATACAATGAGGACTATGCAAAAATCAGAAACTCAAAAAAACCTACAAGATCGGCATCACGCCGAGCTGTTAATGCTCTACGAAATCAGTATGGCCATGAGTTCCACGCTCCGGCTGGATGAGATTCTCTACATTATCCTGACTAGTGTTACCTCCGGAGAAGGTCTGGGATTTAATCGGGCCATGGTTTTTCTAGTAAATGAAAAGGATAATCTTTTAGAAGGACGTATGGGCATTGGTCCGGATTCAGAAGCTGACGCGAAAAGCATCTGGGAGTTTATGGAAAAAACCCATAAAACACTGGATGAACTGGTTAGTGATTACAAACAATTCGGCCGCAAGCAGGATTCGCACTTTAATAATAATGTTAAAAACATAAAGCTGCCGATAAATGAAAGTTCTGGAATCCTAGCGCAAACCGTACTTGAGAAAAAACCATTTGAAATAGTCGATGCTGAGGCGAAAAAACAGATTGCCAAAAAAGACCCGATCATCTCTTTGTTTAATATGGATTATTGCCTGAGTATACCGCTGATGGCCAAAGACCGAGTGCTGGGGGTTATGCTGGTTGATAATTTTTTTTCCAAACGCGAGATTACAAAAGACGATCTCTGGAAACTAACAATGTTTGCCAATAATGCGGGCCTTGCAATCGGCAATTCCCAGGAATTTGAAAAGACTCTGGTATTATCTAATACCGACCGCTTGACCGGACTGTGGAACTATGGCTATTTCCAGCATCAACTGGCTGAAGAAGTAAAAAGAGCCAATCGCTTTAACCGCCATCTTAGTCTGCTGATGATTGATATTGATCATTTCAAGAAATTCAATGATAGTTTGGGACACGTAGCCGGAGATAAATTATTAAAGGAGATTTCAGAAATCATTGAGGAATCCTGCCGGGAAGTTGATCTGGTTGCCCGCTACGGCGGTGAAGAATTCGCCGTAATTCTCCCGGAAACTTTTAAAGAAAAAGCCTATTCCTCCGCGGAAAGAATCCGCAAATTAACCGCAGCGCATCCTTGCCATTATAAAGAAGGTCAACCTTCAAAACGAATAACGATTAGTGTTGGCGTGGCTAGTTTCCCCCAGGATGCTTCGAACAAAGATGATCTAATTGCCTATGCTGATAAAGCACTGTATGTGGCCAAAGAAACCGGACGCAATCGGGTATGCATGTTTAGTAAGGATTTTATCTAATCAGCGGATATTTAAAATAATGTTTGAACTCAATTAATTTAAAATTTCTTCAGGAATAAGCTCTTCTTTCGTCTTATTCTCATCTTTAAACTCACTGAATTTCACACTAACCAATCGGGAAATACCCGGCTGTTCCATTGTCACGCCATACATCACATCAGCCATGGCAATTGTCTTTTTATTGTGGGTAATGATAATGAATTGCGAGCTTTTTAAGAATTCCTGTAATACCCGGGTAAACCGATCAATATTTGATTCATCCAAAGGCGCGTCCATTTCATCGAGCACGCAGAAAGGTGTTGGCTTGATCTTAAAAATCGCGAACAATAAAGCAATCGCGGTTAAAGTTTTTTCCCCACCGGAAAGCAAAGTAATGCTTTGCAGTCTTTTTCCTGGAGGGCGGACAACGATCTCCACACCGCAATCCAAAACATCTTTACCTTCAGTCAGCTGCAGCTGCGCGTCACCGCCGCTAAATAAAAGTTTAAAATATTCACGAAAAGCGATCTTTGATTTTTCAAAAGTTTCCAGAAAAAGCGCTTTCGTGGTGCGGTTGATTTTGTGAATTGCCTGCATCAAAGTCTGTTTTGCCGCCAGCAGATCTTCACACTGACTCTTTAAAAAATCCGCTCTTTCTCTTAATTCCTGTTCTTCTTCGACCGCGGCCAGATTTACCGCGCCGATTCGATCGATTTTGCCTTTCAAAGCATCAATCTGCTCTTTTTGCATAGCCCAGTCGATATTTTCCGGAAGTTCAAGCTCAAGCGTATTCAGTTCCAGTTTATAAACCTGCCGCATAGAAGTAATCAAGGACTCGGTCTTAAAATTTAACTCAACTTTTTTAACATCAATATCGCGGATCCGGTTGCGGGTAAAATTTAAATGGTTTTCTTTTTCTTTGATTTTATTTTGAATCTCTTCAAAGCGGGTTAATAATTGACCGCGCTTTTCTTTGAATTCTTCCAAAGAGCCGCCGATTTCTTCTTTTTCCGCTTCCAGAATCACTGTTAATTTATCCAGCTCAGTTACCTGAATAGTCAGCGTATCAATCCGTTTGATACTATCCTCTTTATAGCGGATAAACTCTTCTGAATTCTGGTTTAATTCTTTTAAATTACTATTCAGCAAAGCAAAGCTTTCATTTAAAGCCGCTTCCTGATCATTAAGCAGAGAAAATTCTGTTTTCATTTCCGCGATAACTACTAAAAGCTGTTCACGTTCTTTATTTTTAACCGCGACCAATTCCTGATTAGCGGCAATTGTCTGTTCACTGACCACTATTTCCTGATCAACAATTTCCAGTCTTTGTTTTTTCGCGGTTTCTTTAGTTTCCAAATCCTGAACATCAAGCAGCGTTTCTTCAATTTCCAGATCAACTAAAGCCAGTTCATCCACGAGTTTTTTTCGATTGTTTTCAATACTTGATCTTTCTGAATCGCGATTAGCCAGACTGATTTTTTCTTCATGCAGCGCGTGACTTAACTGCGTGAACTCTGCTTCAATATACTTCAGCTGCTCAGCTTTGTTATCGATTTCATGCTTATACTTAATCACATCCTGCTCAAGCTCAAGGCTCTGTTCTTTGAGCTGACGCATTTTCGCTTTTTGCGAGAACAAGCCAGTAGCCTGATCAGAAAGCGGCCGGCTGATCAAGCCCACAGGTGAATGCACTTCGCCGTCTAAACCTACCAGCGTCTGGGTTAAAACAAACTCAGCCTCAGGCTGTTTAACTTCCGAAACAAGCACTCTGTTTTCAGCTTTTTCCGGAACAATAATCACTGAATTTTCATAACCATTACTATCGACTTCTTTGTTCGGATTATTCGGATCAATTGTCCATTGGCCATCAACCACTAATTTATAAATATATTTTCCCGGCGCAAGATTTAAAACTTTTTGCCAAAGATTATTTTCTTTGCGTTCAAGATCACTGTCTAGAGAAGAATTCCATTGATTAAAATCACCCACGATTTTTATTTGATTAGCGGCTTCACTGCTAAAGGAAAAGACAAATTCATCACCCAGCGCCGGCTGTTCAATCACTAGCTCTGGAGCTGATTGATCTTCGCTTCGCGGCTGATCATCAAAAATATTCTGTTCTAAAATAAAACTATGCTTAAGTAAATAAGCTAAAACTTTTGTATACTGCTCTTGGCAGCTGATTACCTCTAAAAAGCTCTTGGCATTTTCAATCTGGGATTGCTGAACACTACTCTGAGGAATTGAATCCAAAGTAATAAAGCGGATTCTGCCGATATTATGCTCGCTAAGAAAACTTCTCAGCCTTAAAGCCACAGACCGATTGTCAACCACTACCGCCTGGAGATATTCCGATAATGCGGTTTCCACACAGACTTCATAACCGGGTTTTACTTCCATCAGATTTACCAGAACATCATGCACTCCGCTAAAAGTCTCGGGATAATGTTCTTTCTGGAGCATAAAAGATTTTACCGCGCTGGAAAACCATTCATATTCTTTGTTTAATTTTTCCAGCATTTCCAGCTGGGATTTACAGCCGACCAAAGCCTGCCGACTATCCTGAATACTTATTTCCAATGCTTTGATCCGGGCATTCAGCTGTTCATAATTAAGTTTAAGATTCTGGGCATCGCTTTCTTCTTTATTAACTTTGCCTCTGAGATTTTCCACTTCCAGAATTTTACTGCTTAATTCCGTGTTGATCCTGGCATATTCTTCGCTGGTTTTTTCTTTTTCCTGATTAAGTCTTAATAAGCGGGCATTGGCATTGCTGATATTCGCCGATAGTTTAGCCAGTTCATTTTTAATCTGGGAGTGTTCACTGAGCAATCTAACTGCCGTGCTCCGGTTTTCCTCAGCGGATTTCTGAATGGTTTTAATTTGATTTTCAATTTCAATAATCGCGGTCTGACGCGAATTAAGATTATACTCTTTTTCATTTTTCTCGTCTGAAAAAGCGGATATCCGCGCCTGGAGCTGATCGATCTGCTCTTGAAGTTCCTTGATTTTTTTCTGAGCGTTTTCAATATCGCGAGTATAATCCTGGACTCTTTGCGTAAATTCCTGAACGCGTTCTTTATTTACGCCGGCGGAATGAATATTCTGCTCGATCTGGGAAACTGTACGCACAAACTGATTATTTAAATGACTGTAATTATGCTCAACTTCCGAAAGGGTTGTTTTTAAAACATCAAACTCTTGCGACAAAACACCCAGATCATTTTCTAATTCAGTCTGTTCCTGATGAAAACCGGTTTCTTCCTGATTCAGCTGATCATTTTTTTGTTTAAGCTGCTGATATTGAAAATAGATATATTGAGTATCCAGAGTTTTAAGTTCATCAAAATTTTCCTGAAACCTGCGCGCTTTGCTTACCTGACGGGCAATCGAATTCAGCTGGCGGTTAACCTCGACAACAATATCATTGACCCGCAAAAGATTTTCTTCAGTAGCCTGCAGTTTGCGCATGGCTTCATTTTTTTGTTTTTTATAACGCGTGATGCCGCTGGCTTCTTCAAAAACAATTCTGCGTTCTTCCGGCTTGGAGCTGATAATCGCGTCAATTCTTCCTTGTTCAAGCAAGGAATATGATTCAGTACCAATACCAGTACCCATTAATAATTCACTTATATCCTTTAATCTAACCGGAGTTTTATTTAAAAGATATTCACTTTCTCCGGAACGATATAATCTGCGGGTAATCGTTACTTCATCATAATCAATCGGAAGAACTCTTTCTTCATTAGATAAGGTCAGAGAAACTTCTGACATATTTACCGGAGGACGGGTCTCTGTTCCATTAAAAATAACATCTTCCATTTTCGCGCCGCGCATTGATTTCGCGCTTTGCTCACCTAAAACCCATTTAATCGCGTCGGAAATATTACTTTTTCCCGTTCCATTGGGTCCAACAATCGCGGTTACGCCTGGTTCGAAAATAAGAGCGGTTTTATCAACAAAAGATTTGAATCCATAGAGTTCGAGCTTTTTAAAATACATTTTATATCCTTATATTATCTTCAGCAGGGGCAATCCCTTGCATTTTAAAATTATAACAGATTTCCCCAATATATGCAACATATTTGGTAAATTTTTAAATAAAACACAATATAGTGTATAGCACTAAGTTATGAATTACGAATTAATAGTTATGAGTTGAGAACTAATAGGATATATAACCAAAAGATTTTATTTTACTTGGCTTAGGGAAATTTTATATGTGGCAAAAATTACCCGCAATAATATACAATTATCGAAAACCTACAAAATAATTGATAACCGGGATCAGGCAAGCAGCGCCACCAAGATTTATAAAATTATTCGATTATTTAAATCTCATATCAGCTAACCACTATTAACTCATAATTCGTCACTAATAACTGCTTTATTATTACCAATATCTAATTATTACCAATATCTAATTTTTACCCTGTAATCAATTATTTTTTCTTCATCTTTTTTTAATTTTACGACAAATTTTATCGTACTGGCTTCTGTCTTAATATATTTCTCTGAAGAATCAATAATCTGCCAGTCTCCGGGAATCGGCTCAATAACTTCTATTTCCACTTCTTTGTCTTTATGATTGCGCAGTTTTATCTGCCATTGCTGTTCAGTATCAAACCGCTGATTGGAATTCCTGGATAAAATTTTATAATCCAGCTGCTTTCTTTCGCCAACCACATCAAAAGCATCGCCCATTTTAATTATGATCTTTTCATCCTTTGGCGTATGATCAATTTTATCTTCACCAATAAACTGGAGACTGCCTTGCTTATCTTTTTTATAAGCGCGGATAATTCCCGCGGGCAAAGGCATACCCAGATTATTTTTTTCCTTGTTTTCAATTTCTAAAAACACGCCGATTTTCTCATTGGACAGCACCTGTCCGGTATTCTGGCTACGGTAATAATAATTCGCGCCATAATAAACCAGCTTTTCTTTGAGCGGAATATCCACGGCTTTTAACAATTCAATCTGCTTGGTCTGCTGATTTTTAATTGTTGACGGCCGCTGCAAAGTATATAAATGATATTCAAAAAAAGATTCTTCCTGAAAGTCTCCCGCGGCATCTTTTTCCATCAGCCTTTCGGTCGCAGCTCGCCCCTTATAACCTTTGTTTTCCTGTACCCGGTTTACATCTCCGGCCACAAGTTTTATCAGCGCGTTTTTATAAGCAGCGCCGCTTTGATTATTAATCGTTACCCAGCCGCTTAAATCCGCGATTGAATTATCGGCATTGATCACCGCGATATAATCGGATTTCCAGTTGATTCCATTGGTTAAATATGAGGCCTCGATGTCCTGGGCTTTGGGATTAGAATTTTTCAGCATCCAGATCAAAGTTGGCTTGGCAATTAAATTTTCCGGGATTTCCGGCAAAATTACCCGGCCCGGAGGATTAATCTGAATTTCATTATTGATCTTATAAATCGGAGAACCATTATTACTCAACAGCTCGGCAGTCATAATCTCTTCTTTGCCGGTATAATAATTCTTATCAATCAGCTTTACCTGCTTGCCGACAAACTTATCCAAAAGTTTCTGAGGATTCAAAAGATCATATTCATAATTCTGTTCCAGGACTGAGAGTTTATCCGGAGAGGTCAAAGATTTAATGTTCACTGTAACCGGCTGGATCTGACTGGCCACATCCATAAACTTCAGATAATGCTCACCAGAATTAATTTTAATCTGGCGCAGATCTTTTACCAAGCCAAGATTATTATTGTAGATTGTGACCGCGATCTGTTTCTGATCCTGCTCAGTGCTGGTATATTCTCCGGCCAAAGCAATATTCGGCAGGAATAAACACACTAAAAAAATAAAGCTTAATCTTTTCATCTTAACCTCCCCTTAAATGAACACCTGACTTATGGAGTTTTTTTACGACATCAAGTCAGCCTGTGCGAATTAATGCCGAAATAACTGCGGCCTAGCAGACATTTTCGGTATCCTTATTATTAGCTTTTTTTAGCGGCTTCAAGTCACTCCGTCCTTACTTCATATTAGACAAAGCTCCTGAGTAAAAGTTCCCGAATATTTAAAATTAATCAAAAATCCGGGTCAAAGCAGTAATCTGATCAAATAAAAGCCTGGACTGAGCAAAGTCATTGATCTGGGAAGTAAAGGTAAAAATCAGCATTTTTTTCCTGCGAGAAGTCGTCATCACTACCTGATAACAAGCCAAATCCAATCCCTGCATATTTTTATACGCTACTTTATAAACCATGCCCTGAGTCCGCGGATTCTTGAATTTTTGTTTAAACTCCAGCTTGCCAGTTTTCAAAGCTTTTAAAACTTCGGCAATAATTGACTGAAACACCTTATCCATATTCGACACAACCCGGATATCATGTATTGAGATATTAAAATTCCGGGCACCGAGAATCCCCGGATCAACCATTTGCTCCCTGACTTCTTTATACAAAGCCGGATCACTGGCCGCAGTAATAAACCAGGTTTTGGGATAGGCAAAAGCAAAACCTTTATCCTGGACAATCTCCAGATTAAAATTTTCAGGCACTAAAGCCTTAATTTCCTCTGGGTCAAACGCCTTACTACCGGCTTTTTCCAAAAACTTATCCCGAATATCAGCTAAAGGTTTTTTCAGAATAAAATAAGTAACCAGAATAAACAGCAAAATAATAATAAAATCCTTGAGCAGCGCTTTTTCATGCGCACTGATTGGCGGTAAGTCAAAAACCATCCGCATGCCCAGCACGCCGGCAGTAAGCAAAATCACTAGAATCGGATATGGAATTAATTTTTTCTGAGAAGGATTTGACATGTTTACTATTATAAGTAGTTATATCGCGGAATGCAAACAAAAAGCGAGCGGATAAATCGTAATGAGTAATTTATCACCCTGATAAGCCTCAGAGTTTATATCGACTGACTGATCAGGAATTCCGCATGAAAAAGGGGTCACACCGACTGCCCCGCCAATTCCGCTAAATTAGTTTCGGCATCCGGGGTTAAACGGTGTAATAAAGGAGCGGTATCCAGTGTACTGTTTCGCGCGGATTCTTCTATCTTTTCAAATATCCCGCTCATAAATCCCAGCAATCTAATATTCGCGGCATCTCTTTTATATCTGCGGTTATCTTTGAGCATCTGTTCTTCTAAAGAATCAATATATTCCCAGACTTCTGGATTTCCATCCCGGGTTAATCCTAAAAATTTTTCCAATATATTTTTGCTCACGGAAAAGAAATCCCCATGATGGCCATGATGAGACAAACTGTCTTCACCTTTCTCCGCGGTCGCAAGCTCTTTATAAATTTCCTTAAACAAAGCCTTTATTTTGACCTCTTCTATATTTTTAAGTTCATTATCTCCAAAATTATAGAGCAGCTTAAAATTAATTTTGTTCTCAATGTCTCTTCGCGTCTGATCAGACAAGCCATTAATAAAAACCTCTCTGCCCTTATCCATTCCCTCATAATACATCGCGTCCCAGTCGCCCAGATATTCCGCGGACAGGGAACGGATATAAGGCGTCAAATCCTCTTTTACACGCTGGTTATAATCAGGATCAAGCGGATGCGGCAAACGAAGACGCCAATTAACCCGGCGGCGATATTTCTTTTCTTTAATATATGGATTATTTATACGATGATTATCCAGAAAATCATCGCCTACGGTAGTACTAACATATCTGACATCATAGTCAAACACCTGCTTAAAAGATTTACTATAGACATCTTCCGTCCTGCCGCCGTATCTTTCACTCACACGCGCTTCATCATGAGAAGTAAGGCTAAGCATTATATTAAAAGGAACATTGTCTTTCGGCCACAGCCATTCCAGATGCTCCATTGTGGTGATCTCTTTATCCCGGATATGCTGCATCACCTTACCAGTAGCGCCCAGCTGTTCAGCGATAAAAATTTTATCCGAATACAAGGATGTCATCGCATCAACCAGTACATCTCCTGGTTCATTACCGCTTCTTAGCCATTCTGCGTTCCAGTCATAGGCCAAATGCAAAGCATCATACCTATTGCCGTCAAACTTCAACTCCTCGACTTTGTACTCGATATCACTTAGAAAAAAATCATACGGCCTCGGCTGTTCCGCTAAGACTGTGTAATTATATAAACTCAAAGTATCAAAAATCTGCAGTTTTTTTCCTTGTACCCCGGGATGCCGGTTTCTATCTAGAAAATAATTCTTATTATCCCGCCAGCTTAACCAGACCTCCGCACTGTTAACCGCGCTAAAATAGGGTCTGTCATCAACTAATTTTAGGCCATAAGTATGGATCTCCTCTTCTGCCTTGTTCCATTGTTTGCGGGCAAAAAACTGGGCAAATTTATAAAAACGCACTGTTTCTTTATAAACATCTTCCTGCTCAGCCTGATGTATCCGCTTTTCATCTGCGGACCATTCCCACCACGGTTTCTGGAACATCTGCGTAAGCGTTCGAAACCGCGCGTAATCATGAAGCCAATCAGCTTTTTCGGCAAAAGCATTTACATGCTGTAATAACTCACTGGATCCCTCAAGCTTTTGCAATTCATCCATGACCATAAAAGCAAGAATAGAATCGCGTTTTTCCCACTCGTCGTAATTAATATGCCCCTTTTCCTTAAGATAAGGAGGCTTTCGATCTCTTAAATGCGGAAAATATTCATCAATAACCGAGTCCCAGTCAATAAAGCGTTCATTTAACGCGCGTTTACTTGCCGGGGCGTAAGGGCTGTACTCATCATCAAGGGTAGGATGGATAGGCAGTAAAAGAAATTCATGCGCGCCCATAGCATTATTATACATCTTACATGTATCGGCTAAATCCGTAAATTTCCCGCCGCCTTTATCTTCGCCGTTTTTCTGGCGGCAAGCAAAAACCGGTAGTTGCAGAATAAAGTTCCTGTCTTTTCTGCGGTATTTAACCGAGGAAATCTGCGCTCTGGGCACAGTCCGTAACTCCGGCACTAAAAAAGAAGGCTTCGGCAGATTGGACAATGAATAGGACTTTAATTTCTCACCCTGTTCTTCGCTCAAAACCTCTACATCAAACCAGCCGCCTTCTTCCCACCCATTATTTTCATGCTTCCTTGTCCAGAGAAAATTTATCTCGTATTTTCCCGGCTCTAAACCGAAAAGCATACACATATATTTTTTATTCTCTTCTACCTCCAAAGACTCAACGCGTTCAAATTCCTCCTGGCCTTTTTTACGCACAGTCACGACAAACGGATGGCCGTTATCAACCGTCAGCACCTGGTCATGACGCATTACCAATGCAGCGGTTTTATGTTTGGTCCAGTCCCAGCGGGCAAAATTTTCATTTCCCTGCTGACAAACCATATTATAAAGCGCGTTCGATGATTGGGAATTATCTCCTGAGCCGGAAGCAACCGCGGAATCTATGACCTTAATAGCTTTCCCGTAATTTTTTGCCACATCAGGCACAGCACGTACATGTTCCGCAAGCCATAAATTAACATCATGCTCCATATCCAAAAGCTCAATAGGCGGCATAGGCGAAACCATTTTATCCAGGTCAAAGACCTCCGGGCTATAGCCCGGCCGGTAAAAAACAATCTTGTTGCCGCTAAAAAACACCCGTGAAAAACTGTGTACTGGCGCGCTTTTTAGCAGCTGATAAGCCTCCGCATCATCCACAAGTTCACCGGTAGATTTCTCCATCCTGTCACGAAACTGCTTTTTGGTTGCCGGTTTATGGGTAAAATAACGCCCCACACCCCCCCAAAGGGTTCTCTTGCCGCCGGCCATACTTGCCACATCACCTATATCGAAGTCCCTTAAATACATCAGACCATCATAACCGGCACGCACGAAATTATGCAAAATTAGGACATGTTTCTCACGCACTTTTTTATCCGGGATCATATCTTTAAGCAATTCTTCATCAAAATTAGTTAAAAACAAAACAAGCTTTTCTACACGCCGCGCGACCCTTTCATAGGCTGTTTTTAATTTCCCGCTATCACCTGTAAGCAGGCTTTTATTTACCATATCATGATAGGGGCGAAAAGGTTCATAGTTGTATTTTGTTATCGCGGCATGCTCATTCCATTTGTTAAACAACGCGCATTCATCGCCAAAAAATCCCTGCTCATATGTCTCAAGGCAAAAGAATATTTGCTTGTTTTGTTCCGCCGCGTATTTCACGGCTTCAAAACAAGCTGACTGGAATACCTCCCGGCTATCGTTTTCCTGCAGTTCCCCGGGAAGATCAACGCGAAAAGCATCCACATTAAATTCATCGATAAAATATTTTACATGCTCGAAAAATCTTTCCTTCCAGTAAGCACCGCTATCGCTATCCGGAGTTAAATTCGGTTTTAACTGATCCGCACTCCCGGGACGGTGCTCAACTAAAACTTTTCTGCCCTCAGGCAAAGATAAAATAGCCGCGTAGTTACCCAAACCAGATAATACTGTCAGATCATCTTCTCCCTCATTAAGAAACCGATGATGATAGTACATATAATTATCTTTATCCAACACCTCGGGAGAATGCCAGTCAAAAAAATTGACCATAAATTTTATACCCTTTTTATGGCCTTCTTCGATGAGCGCTTTTATTTTTTCTCTATCCACATGAGCGCCTAAACGCAAATTCATCCTTGAAAATTCATTACCAAGTGTATCCCTTAAAACGATTTTTTTACCCTCATAATAATATTTGTTTTCTTTAGTCGTATAGCCTATAAATGTTGAAATAATATTGCCGTTAAAATTCATTTTCAAGAACAAACGGTCTTTACTGACTGCCTTTGCTTCCAACACCTGAGGTTTATCATCATCTTTATACGCGTTTATTTTATTCTGAATAAACTGATTCATATCCGTTATACTGTTGTCTTCCTGACCTTCATACAACTGCTTATAATCCAACCCATGCACAAGCCTTGAGATCCATGATGTTTCCAGCATACCAAACAGCCAGAGACACTTGTTCACGCAAAGCGGATCAAGACGCTCAATGATCTCAGCCACAGCAGTTGAGACCTTATCTTTGTCCACAACCATTTTTTCCCGCGCCTCGTCCCAAACCGCGCCTTCGTTGATCAGCTTAGCAATCAGGATAAATCCCAGAGCATCATTATCTTCAAAAGAAACGCTTTTAATCTCTTTGAATAATTTCAATAATTCCTCAAAAGATATTTCCTTTGAAAAAGCGCTCAAAGCGTTCTTTAAAAGCAGGGCGGTCTCCTGATGCTGGGCCTCCGGGATATATATATTATTCAATCTTCTGACCAAGGAAGAGATCATCCCCATCCCGCCAAGCTGGATATCATAATTATTTCCTCCGTTATCATCTTGTCGGCCGTTATCCGGATAATGGATATTAAAATCTATTTGTGTTATACGCGGCCAAAACTCATCCGAGATAAACATGGACGTCATATATAACCCCTCTTCTGAGGCTAATTCCATATCCACATAGACATTTTTTTTATCTCCTTCAATTTCCCATATGCCATTTTTAGGCATAATATTCCTAGCCAATGAAGGCAATTGCCAGCCGTTAATCCCCCAGTATAACCGCGGTTTATCATCACTGACTGCCCAGAATCTGATCTCAAACCCGCCTTCTTTCCTTTTAACTTCAGAGATAACATTACCATTGGGGCTTACCTTAGAATAAAGCACACTGGTATCCAGGTCATGATCACCCGGGCCGATAGGCGGGGTCAGCCTATGCTTAAGCAACTGTTCAAGCCTTGATCTATCCCCTTCAGATTCCGGTCCACTGGACATTTTCCATTGATCTATACTTACATCCAAGGCATTTTTTATCGGGATCTCATAATTCTTAAACGCATTATTCTGAATAGGCGTATAATTATCAAAAAAAACAAATTTAAGAGTTTCTATGGAATCAATCAGCATTTTAGGAATATCAATAACAAAAGTATTGCCTGCTTCGGCCGCGGACAAAACTTCGGTACGGGTTGAGTTAGTCTTATCATCAAAATAATTACGGAAATGATTGCGATCCGGCAATATTGCCTCAGGCGGTTTTTCCCAGCTATTTATTCCCCAATGCAGGGTCAGCGGATTTTCATGGTCGGCTTTTATCTCTACACGATAGCCTTCAGGCCGGGCAAAGATACGGATATCTGCCTTATATGCCTCTTTGCGATAAATCTCGACAGCAGGCTCCGGCTTCAGGCTAAGCTGTTTAAGCATGAGCGCCTGCAGTAAAGGCATATTTAGATGCAGGGCCGGAGAAAGCGTGGCAGTTTTACAATCGATAACGCCGGATTTTCCAAGATCATTGGCGGATAAAACCGGAGAGAATAAAAGAGTGTAAGCTAATCCCGCGCAAATAACACGCGAAAACAATTTAAATTTCCCGATGCCGAATAATCTCACTGTCCGTAACTCCTTTTTAAATCGCCGCGTTAATGTTTTCCGTTATCTGTATTTGCGAAACCTTTTCGCTGATTTTCGCGATAGTAAGCCCACTCGTGCTGAACAGCTCCTGCAGCACTCCTTCAGGCAAAGCCGGCTGAATATTTCTTAAATGCGCCGCATGCAGGATATTCCCGTAAGTAAGATAATCCAGTTTTATCCTAAAATAGGTTAATAACTCGTCAATATCCTTTAACGAGCTTATCGTGTCGCCGTTGAGCCCTTCCCTGATCGTCGATATTTTCCACATTATGCCGTCATCTCTTCTTAAGTTAATCAAAGGATGCACATAAAAACGATGAATTTGTTCCGGCCCTAATTTAAAGAATAATCCTTCCTCGAGAAGCTCTTTACCGCTGCGAAGATACACATTACCGTCTACACGGTCAACCAGCATAAAGAACTCATTATCCGCGCCTTTAATACCCAGAACATCCTTTAAATTTATCACTATCTCATAATTACCGGATTCATTCTGCCTTAAGTTTAAATGCGTTATTCCTTCTCTTTGCCCGGTATTTTTATCCATGGCAAAATGCACATAACCGCCGCGGGTTCTTTGAACGTTTTTTTCACCGGTACGATCATCTTCCCGTCTCGTAAATTCCTCATAATTACTTACAAAAATCTCAAAAGGCTTACCGCTTTGATTATAGTTAACCGTAAGCCCGACATCTTTATTATCACTCAGCATACTGAATCTGTTTTCCCACTTATTACCGGAGCTGACAAACAAGGACGTATTTCCCGCGATATTGCCAGTCCGCCTGCCGTTAACCTCAAAGTTAAGCCACCACGGTCCGGGGTCGGTTGCTTTTATCTTTATGCCGTAAAGACGGGCTCCGGAGGGCATTTGCCCTAAAAATGCCATCTTTATCTTTCTCTCTTTAATATTGTCGCCTTGTTCCCCCGGCATATTGGTAAGCGCGTAAACACTTCGCGGCATTTCCCCGGCAATCTGGACAAATACGGTAAAATTCTTGCCTGTTTCCTGCACCTGAGGCACATGGTTTTCTATATTCGGCAGTACCCCGACAATACGCGGTTCACCCTTTTGTGCGTACTGCTTCGGATCACGTTTGTGCTTTTTCATTAAGTCGAAAATAGTTTTCGTTACAAGCGCTATTCTCTCCTCTTTCCCCAAATTTAAATCTTCTGTAGCCTCCCAAATAAGCAATCCCCAATCCCACGGGAATCCCGGGAAATTAAGCCGATCCGCTTCTCCATAACCAAAGATATCCCAGTAAGGAATGACCACTGTGTCTGCTTTTGACCCCAGCAGCATATCCAGAAGCCCGACTAAAACCTCAAAAGGAAAATTTTCCGCTTTTTTCAACTTTTCAAAATCAAATTCGCGTCCGATTTTTTCCGCGATATCCCGCATCAACGCAATTCGCTGCCCCTGATCAAACTCTTCTAACTTATAATCCAAAGGCCCTTTACCGGTTTGAACAAGTTTATGATCCATTAACTGCCAGATACCTTTCCAGGTACGCGTATCATGCGTGCCCATCATTTTAAACGCCTCGGCAACATCAACCGTATGATATTTATCTCTTTTCTGACTAGCTGTTTTATCATCACTATTTCCCTGATCATAAGCAAATACCGCCACCCGCATACCCGGGATCCCGGCCATCTCCAAAAGCTGCACCGCGTTATTAATCTTTCCGCCCAAGTCCTCGGCAAATAAACGTTTTCCCTTACGCTGGGCAAGATCAGAAAGCTGCTTAAGGAAATCCAGCCATAACCCGTCTGTCCATTCACCGTAAATCCCTTCCTTACCCGGTATATTTAACCATAAGTCCTGGAACCAGCGCGCGTGATCTATTCGCAGTTCATCGACAAACTCAAGCTCCTTTTCTAAGCGCATGCGCATCCACATCTTAAAAAACTCTCCCAGATTATAAGGGATTGTCTGCCAATTCTGCCCTTTATCCGAGAAATAATCCACCGGAGCGCCGGACTCTTTCAACGGATTACCCTTTTTATCCACCATAAATAGTTTATTCCCATAAGCCCAGGTATCCGCGCTAAACCGAGAAACATAAATCGGCATATCGCCTAAAAGCGCAACTCCACGGCTATGCGCGTAATCAACATCCTTAGCCAAAGCTTCATGCGCGATAAACTGTTCGTAATGATAAAACTCTATCTCTTTACGATGTTTCTCTTTAAATTTCGCAACTACCTCTCCTTCCCGGTCTTTATGCCCTTCTTCCCAGTATGGCTGCTGCTCAGGATGATTCAAATAAGCATATTTTTCTTTTAATATCTTTTCTATCTCTTTGTCTTCTTTGCCTTCATTTTTTAATTTTGCTATTATTTTCTCTTTTTCTTTGGCGTACTTTTCATGATAATAATCAATTAAAGCGGAAAACTGAGCATAAATATTCAGCCATTCCATGCGTTTATTTTCTTTTTTTACAAAATCCTCAAATGCCTCTCTGCGCGCATTATGTTTATCCAGTTTCAAAAACTCCTCATACCCCTTTTTTAACCCTTCATAAATAAATTCAGCGATCGCTTTAGAAGGCCTTCTTTTATCTTTACCTCTCTCATAAAATTTATCATATTCTGCTAAATTACCGTTAAGCCATTCTTTCGCCTCTCCATGTTTCATTTCCTCTACATCTTTAATATCAACAATAGACACATCGCGGGCAAAAGCGCTTTTACATATATAGGGATTAGGTTCTCCATAACGTGCCATATTCGCGGTTGTCGGCAGCTGCATAATTTTTGTAAATCCGCTTTTTTTCACCCAGTTAATGACATTGCGCATACGCCTGCCCAGAGAACCAACAATAGTTATGGGGGCAAGGATTGCCGCGGTAAGTTTACTAAAGGCGTTATCCGTCGGCAGTTCCTCCGGTATCCTGTCCTGCGGGATATTTTCGTTTATGCGGGTTAAATCCGGCAATTTTTGAGAGCTGACCATCTCCATACCCTGGACAATCAGCTGCGGGCTTAGAATAAGACGGGGGGAAAGACATGATACCCGGTACGCAGAACTATCGGGATTAAAAACAGGCTGACAAGAAAAAACGCTGGATTGAAACAAAAACATTTCCAGCAATACGAACACCATAATTCTGAATTTACGCATATTACACCCTGCCTCTCCTATGAATATTCCCGGTTTAAGCTCTTTCCTCAGATTTTATTTTTGCCGAACAATGTCCGTATCTTTTATTAATAGGTTTTTATAGGGAAAAACTCTCCCCTAACTGCCCGTTGTGCTTAACTGTTTTAAACAATTAAAGTTAACACCCTTTTTCCCAAAAATAAAAAAGCAATGAAGTATACCATATTCCACTCATTTTTTCAACCTTTCGGCGTTTTTCCCCAATTCCTAGATAGAATCAGCAAATACTGATTTTTTAAAAATTCGGCATATTTTTCAAAAATCAAGTAAACAAAGAACAATCCCAAGACGGTTTTTAGTCCGGATTTACCAAAAAATAATTATAGATACCGCGTTTA
>JAHITE010000021.1 GCA_018817585.1 Candidatus Omnitrophota bacterium | reverse complement strand
TTGAAACAGATAAAAAAACTTTTACCAGGGCATTATCTGATTATCAGAAACAACAAGGTTGAAATAAATAAATATTGGCAGTTTAAATTTTTCGCCCAAAAAGCCAGACCGGAGCAGGAATATGTCGCGGAGTTTCAACGAATATTCAAACAAGTAGTCAAAGATCAATTAGTTGCGGATGTTCCTGTCGGCGGATTTCTCAGTGGAGGGCTTGATTCTAGTGGACTGTGTTATAATGCTTATCAGGAAAATCCGGTATTTAAAACATTTAATGTTGGTTTCAGAGAAAAAACTTTTGATGAACAGAAGTATCTTAATCGCCTGGGAACTTCGCTGCGAGAAAATTGTTATTGCTGTGAATTGCCAGAGGATATGGTGCCATTGATCAATCAGGTTATTGATTCCCTGGATATGCCGGTAGGCGAAGGCTCTTATCTTCCGCTGTATTTTTTATCCGGGTTTGCGAAAAATAAAGTAACCGTAGCGCTTTCCGGGGAAGGAGCGGATGAGCTGTTCGGCGGCTATGAAATGTATCTGGCGGATATCTGCGCGAAATATTATAAAAAAATCTCCCAAACACTGAGGATTAAATTGCTAAAGACAGTTATCCGCGTCTTGCCGGTTGATTATAAATGGATGAATCCGCGTTTTTCGCTGGAACTGTTTTTAAAAGGGGTATCAGAAAATCAGCGCATAGCGCATTACTTTTGGCGGGAAATATTTTCTCAGCCGGAAAAGCAATTTGTTTATAATCCGGATTTTTTAAATAGCCTGTCCAAAGAATCGGAAGCTGATCCGGCTTATCATCTTTTCGCGGAGAAGTTTAAATCCACTAACTCGAAAAACTTTTTAGAGCAAGCGATGTTTTTTGATACCGCTGTCTGTCTGCCTGACGGTATGCTCCAAAGAGTGGATATGTCCAGTATGCATAATTCTCTGGAAGTAAGGGTGCCTTATCTGGATAATCGGATTGTCGAGTTTGCCCAAAGTCTGCCTTTATCAATGAAAATAAGGAATTTTCAAGGTAAGTTCTTGTTAAAAAAAGCATTTAAACATAATTTAGCCAAGCAGATTTTACAGCGCAGAAAACACGGGATGAGCGCTCCGGTAAGCAAATGGCTTAAAACCAATTTAAACGAATTCAGCTATGCACAGTTTGCGAAAACCAATAGCCCGAGCGCGGGGATTATTAATCAGGATTATGTTTTAGATATGCTGAAAAAACATTGTCAGGGCGAAATTGACGCGGGGAGAAAACTCTGGAATCTTCTGATTTTTTCGCTTTGGATCGACAAAATCAGAAGTTAAGCGCTAAATGATTTTTAAGCGTTTTCTCGAATTGCGGGGAGTTAATCTTAGATGATGCAGGTAAGTGTAGTTATAGTTACCTGGAATGCGGGAAAATTTATTAAAGACTGCCTGGAAGCAGTGTTCTTGCATCTAATATAGGAGATGGAGGTTATTGTTGTTGATAACGGATCAGCAGACAATACTCTTAGGATCATAGCTGTCCAAATTAGAAAAAGTTAAAGCAATATTGCTATTGCAAGTTGGAAGTACCAACAAAGCGTTTAACTTTTAGTTGCTGCTTGAGAGATTTGAAGAATATTTCAATTTGCCAGCGATCTTTGTAAATTCGAGCGATAGTTTGAGGTACCCAATCTAACTGATTGGGTAAAATAACTATAAATTTTCCCGTTTCAGGATCGTTACAGCTTTTTAAAGAGCTCCTGCGGGCGATGTTTATTAGTATAAGCTAATGTGGAACGATGAATGGGTTTTACGCCTAAATTATATAAATGTTTGGCTTGCGTAGCGAGCCAGCTTCGATTCCGCGCAGGCTATAATGGCCGGCTAATTGCCCAAAAAGCATGGATACAAAATGATTCCGTGAGCTACAGCTTCTGGCATGATATTCACTTTTAGTCTCAGATACTAGATTTTGAATTCATGTCTCGAAAACATTTTTAACATTTGCCCGAATACTGTGTTATAATGACTCATAGTCTAACTCCTTATGCTTTATTTGGTTATGAGTGGTATCGTAACACATTATAGGGTTAAGTTAGGCTTTTTCAATTCTTAATTTGGACACGTATGACTTAGAAAGAACCAAGGAAAGAGATTTTTATTGGGATAGAGCCAATGATTCATAAAAACTATTTAAGCATGGCAATATTTTTGTGGTTAGATGTCGGGATTTTTTATAATTAATGCTTAGTAAACAGGGATAAATAAAACAGAAAAATGAAAGTACTTTTGGTTAATCCTCAGCATTCTATACGGAAACCCTATGGCAGTTACGCAAAGCTTGGATCATGCCATCCGCCTTATGGGCTTTTGTGTATTGCTGGTGTATTGGAACAAAATAATTTTTCAGTAAAAATAATTGACGCTGGCCGGAATCCGGACATATCTTTGGATCAAATCGTTGAACAAGCTGAGAATTTTGAGCCGGATATTGTGGGGATAAGTGTTTATTCAGTCGGTAGAGATCAGGCCATTGAAACTGCTTGTTTGTTAAAAGAAGCATTAGCCGTACCGATTGTTGTTGGAGGGCCGCATGTTATTATCTTCCCGGAAGATTTGATGCAGTTTGACTTTATCGATATTGCGGTTACTGGAGAAGGGGAAATAACCTTTCTTGAATTAGTAAAGGCATTATCGAGCAAGCAAGGCTATGAACTTATTCAAGGGATTAACTATAAAAGTAATGGACAGCTATTTTCTAATGGCAAAAGGGAGTTTATCGAGAATTTAGATACATTACCTTATCCAGCATTTCATTTATTAGATCAGATCACGGAGTACAGCCCGATGCCTTTGATATATAGAAGAGCTCCGGTTTTTATGCTTACGACAAGCCGTGGATGCCCTTATTCATGCATATATTGTCATGCTTTATGGTCTAAAAAAGTGCGGACAAATAGCGCTGAGTATATTGTAGGGCTTATAGATTATTTGGTTCGAAAATTTGGAATTAAGGAAATAATATTTTATGAAGATACATTTTGTTACGATAAAGAAAGAGTTTTAAATATTTGCAAGGGGATAAAAGAAAAAAAAACAAAAATTAGTTGGTCTTGTTGGTCACATGTTAATGATTTATCAAAAGATATATTAAAAGCAATGAAACGAGCTGGATGCTGGAATATCTCTTTAGGAATTGAGAGCGGTAATCAAACTGTGCTGGATATTATAAAGAAATCCACAAAAATCGAAAAAATTATACAGGTAGTGGGCTGGATAGCGGATGCAGGGATTAAGCCAAGCGCTTTTTTTATGTTAGGGCTGCCTATTGATACTAAGCAAACAATCAGGCAGACAATAAATTTCGCGAAGTCATTACCTTTATATACTGCTAATTTTACAATCTTGCATATTTGCCCAGGATCGAAATTTTCAGAAATCGCGCATGAGTATGGAAATGTTGATTATGATTTTTCTCTAGGTTCCGGTTTTCCTGAGCAGAATTTGAGTTTTGTGAGCAAGGGTTTTACCCCTGAATATTTAAAAACCATGCAAAGGCGGGCTTATATTGAGTTTTTTTTAAGACCAGTTCAAATCTGGCGTTTGGTTGTGATGATCAGAAGTTTTGACGATATTAAAAAATATTTTAAGATGTTTTGTTTTTTTCTGCGGTTTATATTTAAAAAAATAAAATAGATTGATAAAAAATTATTACAGATAGATAATAGATTCAATACAATTATAATGATGATAAAGGATTAAAGTGCGAATTTTATTAACTACACCAACAACTTAATATTTCACTATAACTGGTTTTACATTCAGAATGTCTGCCTATAATTTGGCGCAATTTATATTTATATTTATATTCTCAAGTTCTAAATAATCATTTTCTTAAAAAAGGAAGATTAGCGTGGTTTATGAAGTTATCAATAATTATTCCAGTTTATAATGAAGAAAATACTTTAAAAGAATTATTAATAAAAATTCAACAAGTAAAATTTGACAGTTTAGAAAAAGAAATAATTATTATTGATGATAATTCTAAGGATAAAACAAAATCTATATTTGAGGATATTAAATCTTCAGATATAATAAAGCTATATCATAAGCATAATCAAGGCAAGGCCGCGGCGATTAGAACGGGGCTGGAGCAGTCAAACGGAGATTTAATCCTGATTCAGGATGGAGATCTGGAGTATGATCCTGGCGATTATCCTGCTTTGCTGGAGCCGATTCTGAAAAATCAAGCGGATGTTGTTTATGGTTCGCGTTTTTTAACAAGAAAAAACAAGTTATTGTCTCCCTATTTAGCTGCAAATAAGTTTCTGGTTTGGTTGACTAATTTTTTATATGGAAGCTGTTTGACTGATATGGAAACCGGCTATAAGCTTTTTAAAAAAGAAATACTCCTAAACCTGGATATTAAAGCTAAGGGTTTTGAGTTTGAGCCTGAAGTTACCGCAAAATTACTGCTGAGGAAAGTCCGAATCCGGGAAGTGCCGATTTCCTATGTGCCGCGTTCCAAAAAAATGGGGAAGAAAATAGGTTTTTTTGACGGGATTATGTCGATTTATATATTAATTAAACATAGATTGGCCGGGAGGTAAAATGAGCCAGACAATATGCGCACTTATTACTACCACGGAAAAAAACAAAAAGCTGCTTGAGCAGCTGGTAAGTTCGCTTTGCCGGCAAACAGAACTGGTGCAAAAGGTAATTATTATTTATGACGGAGCTCAGCGTCCTCACAGACAAACTTTTGAGGATTGCCCTATTCAGATAAACTGGATTAATAATCGAAAAAAGGAGTCTTTGACTTATTTGCAGAATCAGGCGGTTCAATTTATGAAAACGGATTTTGTTCTGCAGTTAAATGATGATGTTGTTTTAAAAGATAACTTTATTGAAGAACTGCTGATGGCGATAAATAAAGATGCTGCAATCGGGATGGCTTGCGGTAAATTACTGCGCATGGATAAAACCACTATTGATACTGCCGGCCAGCTGTTGGGAAAAAAACGCACGCCGGTTGAACGCGGCTACGGTAGAGCGGATATCGGTCAGTTTGAACAGGAATGTTTTGTTTTTGGTTCCTGCGGAGCTGCGGTTTTGCTTAGGAAAAGCATGCTTGAGGATTGCGCGCTGTCAGAAAACGAATATTTTGATAAAGATTACAATATGTTTTATGAAGATTTTGATCTTTCCTGGAGAGCGGCAAATTTCGGCTGGAAAGCTTTTTATACTCCGAAAGCAGTTGGTTTTCATGCCCGGGGGACTACGGCTAAAGAAAAGGAACCGATTTTTGAGTTTCTCCGCGCCTATAATTTTGCCTGGTTAAAAAGCGGCTTAAAAAGTGATTTAATTAAAAACCGTTGTATGACCATTATAAAAAATGATAGTTTTAAAGATTTCATTTTAAATCTTCCGCATATATTTATTTATGAACTAAAACTTTTTATTTATTGTCTGATCTTCGAGCCGAAAGTTATCGGGAATATTTTTTTCAGCCTGCCGCTTATTTTCAGCGCGTTTAAAAAAAGAGCTAATCTGCGAAAAAGAATAAAAGCGGGAAAGAAAAAAATAATGAAAGAGTGTAAATGAGTGATCTGATAATCTTTTTGTTAGCAATCAGAGTTTTTATCTGCGAAAAAGTTTGGCCAATCGCGGGGATTTTTTGGGATATTTGTTTTTGTGTTTGCTTTGCCTTGTATGCTATTCTGGACAGCAAAATAATAATAAATCGAAAAATAGTATTTTATCCCTTGGTTTTATCTTGTTTTTTGCTGATCAATATCCTGTTTTCCCTGAATGCTTACAATACTCAGAATGAGGCTTTAAAATTCCTGATCTATTTGCTGATTTTTACTTATGTTTACTGGCAGTCATTGGAAAAACGCAAAATACTCCTAAGCGCGATTATTTTCACGGGCGCGCTTATCAGCGTCAGAGCGGTTTATCAGTACTTTACAGGCATGGCTTATATTAATCAGCATTATTCTTATGCCCAGATTATAAACCAAGGGTTTTACGCTTGGGAAATGCTTAAACAGAGGAGAGTTATTTCTTGGTTTTTCGCTCCGAATCTTTTAGCCGGATATCTGCTGATGATTGCCTTACTTTGCGGAGGATATCTGTTTAAAAGCTATCAAAAAAAACAAATAAAACAAAGTATTTTTTTCTTAATTATTTTTTTGCTTTTATCCTCGGGATTATTTTTGACCCGTTCTATTGGTGCTAGTTTGATTTTTATTTTCGCCATTTGTTTTCTGAGTGGGGATTTATTAAAAGTCGCGGATAAAAAATCCGTGATTAAACAGCGAATTATAATCGGGGTTTTGCTTTTGCTTGTTTTCGGGGTAATGCTCGCGCCCAGAGCGAAATATTTTCTTGACCTAAACAATCCACAAAATTCTTTATTGCAACGGTTAGCTTATTGGCAAAGCAGCGTAAAGCTTATTCAGGAAAATCTCCTAACCGGCATTGGCCTGGGAAATTTTGGAATTATTTATCCGTGTTTTAAACAGCCGCAGGCTAATGAAACAATTTACGCGCATAATCTGTTTTTGCAATTGTGGGCTGAAACCGGGACAATCGGTTTTTTCTTTTTTTTATTTTTTCTGGTTTATTTTGTTATTCGGCGACTTAAACAGCCGCGGGATTTAATGGAAAATAGTTTGATTGTTGCCAGTCTTGGTTTCTTGGTCTACAATCTGGTGGATTATAGTTTTTTTATCAGTCAAGCCGGATATATCTGGATTATACTTACTGCCTGTTTATTTAAACCAAAGCTAGATTTATCGTCAGAAAAAAACAATGGAGGAGGAACAGCGGTTTTTTTTGCGAAAAGCGTTTATATTTTAATCAGTGGATTAATAATTTTTTATCTTTCGCTTGAATATAAATCTCAAATATTACTCGATGAAGCGTATTTATCAATGGAAAACAAGAAAGTAAATAGCGCGATAGCTCAGGCGAATAAGGCTTTAAACTTTCGGAAAAACAATGACGCGATATATTATTTTTTGGCGGTTTGCTATAGCTGGCAGACAAAAGAAATATTTTCTCCCCAAGTGGTTGAGTATTATCATAAGGCGATAAGCTTAAATCCGAAATATGCTTTTTATTATTATTACTTGAGTAAATACTATTTTTCTTTTCAGATGTACGCGGAAGGAGCGGTATATAAGCTGAAGGCTTTAAGCTTTTATCCGGGAAATAAGAAGTTTGCCGCTGAATAAGCAGTGAAAGCGGATTTACTTAGCATATCCAATTTTTATTTTGGCAAAGTTTAGAGTTATAAAATATCGGTTATGATTCCGCAAGCGCAAACCTTATTGTTTTGCACTAAGATAAATCTGCCTAATTCTTCGATGAAATTAAATTTTTCCGCGACAAGTATGTTTTTGGTCTTTAATTCGACTATGCCGATTTCATTTTGTTTGAGTTCCTGCTTATCGAGCGGGCTAATTTCTAAGGTCGCGGAATTGATTTTTCTTTTAATTTTCTCGACAATACATTGAATCTCCTGAGTCGCGCAGCGCAAAGTCAGGGTTATACCGGGAGTTAATGGCTGCTCAATCATCCATAAAATATTTCCTTTTATCCGATAGGTTAATTGCGGCAGATTTAAATTTTCCACTATAATATCGCCTCTTTTAGCCAATAAAGAATCTTTTAAAGTTAATCCAATGCATTCTCCGGATTTGGCTTTTGTCCGGTTTGGCTGTTTAAAAATCAGGATTGAATCCAGAGTGGTTTTTTTAAGCGCGGGGAGGATGATAACTTCCTGACCTTTCCGGACTATCCCGGAGATCACCTTGCCGATGATTATTTTTTCTTCAGCTGTTTCCAGAACATCCTGGATCGGGAGTCTTAGCGGTTTTTTTTCAGATTGAGTGTTTAGTTTTAGCGAATCAAGAATATTGAGCAAATGCTGGCCTTTATACCAGCGCATTTTGAAAGATTTTTTAGCTATATTTAAACCGTTTTTGGCAGAGATCGGTATGATAAAATCCGGATTTATTCCCAATGTTTTTAAGAATTCCCGCGCAGTACTTTCTGTTTGAATAAATTTTTGCTCACTGTAATTTACCAGATCCATCTTATTGAGAACAACAATTGTCTTATTTATCCCGAGCATGCGGATAATCTCGGAATGCCGCCGGGTTTGCTCCATTAATCCTTGGTTGATGTCAATGACCAGAATCGCCGCTTCCGCCTGAGTAGTACCGGTAAGCATATTTTTAATAAATTGAAAATGTCCGGGATTATCAATGAATATATAATTGTGTTTAGCTGTTTTTAGAAAAACCTGGGTTGTATCGATAGTAAGATTACCTTCGCGTTCTTCTTCTAATTGATCAGTTAAAAAAGCCAGGTCAGTGTCTTTGCCGAGCTTTTTGGAAATTTTTTTAATTTGGGCAATTTTACCTTTGGTTAATGAATTTGTCGCTAGTAAAAGCCTGCCGAGTAAAGTTGATTTTCCATGGTCAATATGACCGATAAGCGCGATTTTTAGAGTTTTTCTGTCCATAAATATTACATATATCCCAGGCTTCTCAGTTTTTGCATTGTATAATCATTTTCTTTGTCCTGACACCGGCCATTGCGTTCCGCTACTTTGGTTATTTCTAGTTCTTGGATAATTTTTGTAATGCTCTTGGCTTTTGAATCCATTGGCTGGCAACAGGGATCACATCCGATACTGCGGTATCTTTTGTTGTTTATTGAAAGATAAAGATTCACGATAGGGATAGATTCGCGTCGAATATATTTCCAGACATCCAGTTCTGTCCAATGCAGCAGGGGATGGATCCTGAGATGTTCGCCTTGCACGCAGTTTGTCTTATAGAAATTCCATAACTCCGCGGGCTGATCCTGGTAATTCCAGTTAAAGCCGGTATCGCGGGGAGAGAAATGTCTTTCCTTGGCTCTTATGCCATGCTCATCTCTGCGGATGGCCAATAACAGCGCATTAAAAGCGTATTTTTTTAATGTTTGTTTTAACGCTTCTGTTTTTAAAGCAGTGCAGCACTCAAACATCCCATTTTTGGGATCAACTTTTTTTTTAAGCGCGTCTGTATTTTTACTGATAATAAGGTTGAGTTTCCATTCCTTTGCTAATTTATCCCGAAATTCGTACATTTGTTTAAATTTAAAACTTGTGTCGATATGAATGATCGGAAAAGGTATTTGTCCGAAAAAGGCTTTACGCGTGATCCATAATAGCGTGGTAGAATCTTTGCCCATAGACCAGAGCAAAGCTGTTTTCCTGTAGCAGGCATAGGCTTCGCGAATTATGTATATGGTTTTATTCTCTAATTCATCCAGGTGGTTCATCGTATATTTTAAATAATGCGCTTATGTTGAACCTAATTAACAGTTAAAACTACTCCTCACTGTGTTATTATAGCAATTTTTAAACTTTTATGCTAGAATGTTTTTTAATTGGTGCTTAAATAATTTAATCGGTCTGAGGAAAACTTTGAAAAATAGTTTAATATGTTTACTTTTTGTAGGATACATTGATCCGGGAAACGGGTTTAATTTTCTCAATATGTTTAACGGTTTGTTAATAATCCTGGCAGGTTTGTCCGGGGTTTTGGGTATTTTTCTGAAAAAAACTTATAAATTTTTGAAACCGCACGGAAAGCTTATTTTTTTTGCGGTTTTATTAATTAGCGGCGGAATAATTTTCAAAGGAGTTTTTATGCATAAGCCAGCAATGCAAACCAATAATAAAGTAATTATTTTAGGTATTGACGCTCTTAGCCCGGATATTATCGAGTCTATGATCCAGCAGGGAAAACTGCCTAATTTTTTTAGGCTTAAACAACAGGGATCGTTTAAACGGCTGGCAACGACTAATCCGGTACAATCGCCTGTTGCCTGGGCTGCTTTTGCCACAGGCAAAAATCCCGGAAAAAACGGTTTGTTTGATTTTATTGTCCGGGATCCTGAAACTTATCAGCTGAATTTGTCTCTTTCGAAAAATAAAAATGGCCTGCCGCAGCGGGTGTTGAAAACTAAATGTTTTTGGCAATTTGCTGGCGAAGACAAAATTCCCGCGGTGATCCTTTCCTGTCCGGACACTTTTCCTCCGGATAAAATATATGGCCGGATGCTTTCAGGTATGGGAGTCCCGGATATTCTGGGCACGCAAGGTACTTTTACTTTTTATACCTCCGGGCCGCTAGAGGAAAATGTCGGAGGAAAAGTGTTTCAGATTCAAAAATCCGCGGTTGTGATGATGCAGCTTATTGGCCCGCGAGTGGCGGGATTGGATGGAAATGCGCAAAATGTTCAGGTTCCGTTTAAGCTGGAGATTAAAGATAATCATACGGCTGTCGCGGATTATCAAAATAAGCGAATTGAACTTAAGTGCGGACAATGGAGTGATTGGCAGGAAGTAAGTTTTTCTTTGGGGTTGTTTAAGAAAGCTCAGGGGATTTTTAAATTTTATCTGGTATCCATAGAACCGGAATTGAAGCTTTATATTTCTCCGATAGATTTTGATCCCCGAAAACCGTTGTTTCCGATTTCTTATCCCGGCAATTATAGTCAGGAATTATTTCAGCAGATTGGTTTTTATCATACGCGGGGAATGCCGGCCGATACCTGGGCGCTTAATGAAGGCCGGATTTCCGAGGACGCTTTTTTGCGGCAGACAGAGGAAATCTTTAATCAAAAAAAAGCAATGCTTGGCTTTGAACTGAAGCGGTTTAAAACAGGAATTTTATTTTGTTATTTTGAATCAGTTGACACTGTTCAGCATATGTTTTGGCGTTATTCTGATCCTGAATATCTCTTATCCCCAAATGATAATAAGTACAAAAGCGTAATCGAGGATTATTATAAGAAGATGGATGATCTGCTCGCTGGCGTATTGGAAAAAATCAGCAGGAATGATACAGTTATCGTGGTTTCTGATCATGGCTTCACAGCGTTTAAAACCGCAGTACATATTAACAGCTGGTTAAAAGAAAGCGGCTATTTATCTTTTCACCAAGATCAATTCGGTGAACAAGGGGAATACTGGAAAGATATTGACTGGTCAAAAACCAAAGCATATGCCATAGGCTTTGGCGGGATTTATATCAATCAGCAGGGAAGAGAAGCTAAAGGAATAGTCAGTCCGGGTCTAGAGACCGAACAGCTGAAACAGGAAATAGCCGGCAAACTAATCCTTTGGCGCGAAGGGGCGGATAAGAAAAAAATAATCAATAAGGTTTATACCCAGGCGGAAATTTTTTGGGGAGAATACGCGAAAGAAAGCCCGGATTTGTATATTGGGTTTAATCCGGGATATCGCGCTTCCTGGCAAACCGCTATCGGCGGAGCGCCGAAAAAATTACTTGAGGCTAATTTGAAAAAATGGTCAGGCGACCATTTAGTCGATCCGGTTTATGTTCCGGGAGTTATTTTTTCAAACAAAAAAATAACAGTTGAAAATCCCACGATTTATTCTATCGCTCCTACAGTATTAAAAATACTTGGATATGATCTTGAAAAAATAAATAAATATGATTTTGATGGAAAACCTTTATTTTAATTTTTCGGATTAAGATATTTTTCTTTAGCCGGGATTCGCAGCATGCGGAATATTGTCGGTCTTTGGCCTTCCGGATTTTTCAGCGGAGAGTAGAACTCCCAGACAATTTCCCCTTTTTTTGTTACTTCGAGAACATGACTTTTAAGCGATTCGGTAATCAGCGTATTTCCGTTTGCCAGCCTTTGACAAGCGCCTTGAATCTCGGAAAAAAAATCTTTGCTGGGGTGCTCAGGGTATTGCCATACGATTTTTCGGGTTAAAGGGTTTAGCTCTATAACCCGGGAAAATTTCCGATGCGGGCCATTATCAAAGATTAAAATATTGCCATTTTCAAGCAGAGTCGGGTGGTGCGCCTGGTCTAAAACATTTTGTCCCCAGCTCCAAACAATCTTGTTTGTTTTTTCATCAAGGATTGCGATAAAATTTAAATTGTGGCAGCTGATTAAAATATCTCCTTTTTTGCATAATCCCGGAAAATCCTGATCAATTATCTGGATGGAATTAGTATGGAACAAATCATGGTCAAGTTTTAACACAGAGTCCTTTATTTTATTATTTAAGATAATTTCCCAGGCATTGCTTAATTTTGCCAGCATACTGTAAACTCTAAAAATTTCCAGGCGGTTTTTAAATAAAATTTGATTTTTGAATAAAGGGAAAAGATCGATCTCTTTTTTGATTTCTCCTGATGGGGAGAGAATCGTGATATAGTCATTAATCACCGGTACTGGAATTCCATACAAAAAAACAGTTACAACCCGTTTGGTCAGCGTGTAGATATCCTGATTAGCAGCGATGCGAATATCATGATGCGCTAAAATCTTTTTACTCCAGAGCAGCTTGGAGTTGTAGTTTAGTTTGAAGATCCCTGGATCAGGAAATGAACAACATAAAATAGAGCCATCATCAGGGATAATCGCCATCCCCCCGCCGCTAATCTGAGCGGGATTGGGTTTCCATTGGTGCAAAATATTCCCCTGCATATCAATAAGGTATGTAGTGGCTTTATCTTTTGACTCCATGGCCACAAAGAAGTTAATTCCCGGAAAACTAAGCTTTGGATTATAAACCGTAACCCCTGATTTTTTATCATCAATTTTTTCTCCTGTCCACTGAATATAGGGTAAGGAGGCGACATCATTAATTGATAGGGGTTTAATTTGCCCGGAAGCAATAATCTGAGAAATTAAGGTTAAGATATAAAAAAATATAAAAAGCGTAATGAATAAGTGTTTTTTCGTGATCAGGTTTATCTGTCCGACAAGTAAGATCAGGAAATAAAGCATGATCATATCGGTTATTAAACTAAAAGGATAAAACACTTTGCTTAACCAATAGTGATTAAAGATACAAGCGTTAAAGCATACGATAAGCACAAATGCGGAGAAAATAGATTTTTTCACTTGTTTATATTTATGTGTCTGTTTTTGATTAGTTTTATCTTCATGTTTGTGTTTATATTTATATTGTTTGGGCAGTGATTTAGGTTGTACATTTGATATTAGATGAATAATTCTTTCTAAAAAAAATCCCATGAAAGTTATTGATACGATAATGAAATAGGCAGCAATAAACCTGGAATCCGTGATAAATCCCATTAGATATCCGGCAAGGGGAAATAAAAATATGCAGGTTAATCCTAGGCAAAGAGTTATTATCAGTTTAATCATCGAGTCCCATTTTCCCAATATGCCATCCTTATTATTATTATGAAAGGGGGATATAATTATTCCTTTAGAAAAATATTTTAAAAACATCAGTTACCGAGTAATCTTTGATTATTTATTGTGTAATAATTCGGATATGTTTAAGCAAAACCCAAAGGCTGAACAGATGTTTCGAGCTAAATTATTAAAAAAGTATAGCAAAATTGTAAGAAATAGTCAAGCTAACGATAGCGAGAGTAAAGCAACAATTATTTCGCGCTTTTGCATTTTAGCATAAACTAAAAATAAATTTAGTTTTAAGGCCAAGCGCAATATCTTGAGGTAAATATTAACTTAACCTACTGCAAATAGTATAATTAAATATTTTTTAAAAAAGTTCTGTTTTTTAGTTGACAGATTCGGAAAAATAAAGTATATTTAGTTATGTGGAGAAAAGTGGGGGGAAGTGGGGTCTATGTTTTACGGTGAATTCGAACATTCATTAGATAAAAAAAACAGAGTTATTATTCCTGCTAAGTTTCGCGAAGCAGTTAAGAATAGCTTTGGCGAAAAGTTTTTTATTACCCGGGGTCTTGACGGCTGTTTGTTTGTGTTCACTGAAGACGAGTGGAGACGTCAGGAGCAGAAGTTCAAGGCTTTATCTTTTACCAAAGCTGAAGCAAGAAGGTTTAATCGTTTATTCTTTTCCGGAGCCAGTGAAATTGTCTGCGATAACCAAGGAAGGGTTTTGATTCCGCAATATCTTAAAGAGTTTGCCCAGATTGACAAGGATGTTTTGATTATTGGTGTTGCTAACAGAATAGAAATCTGGAGCAAACACAGCTGGAAGGAATTTTATGAAAACACTAGAGAGACCTTTGAAGATACTGCGGAAAAACTCATGGGTCTGGAGTGAAAATAAAAAAGAAGAAAAACAAATGAGCCAACACGTTCCTGTGATGCTTAATGAAGTTTTAACGTACTTGAAACTTTCGCCAGGGAGGGTGATCGTAGATTGTACTTTGGGGGAAGCAGGGCACAGTGAAGGCATATTGAGAAAGATAACGCCTGGCGGTCAGCTGATCGGCATAGATCAGGATGATGATGCCATAAGTCTTAGCCGCCGGCGTCTTTCTTGTTTTGACGGATCGTTTACTCTGATAAATAAAAATTTTCAAGGTATCAAGGATGTAATACAAAGCCTTGGGTTAAACGCCATGGATGGCGTCCTTTTTGACCTTGGAGTTTCCAATCTGCAGTTTACTGACCCGGAACGGGGTTTTAGTTTTCAATTTGACGGGCCGCTGAATATGCGCATGGATAAAAAAGCGCAAATAACCGCTTTTGATCTGATTAATAATCTTTCGGAAGAAGAAATCGCTAATTTAATTTTTAAGTTTGGAGAGGAAAGACTCAGCCGGAGGATCGCCCATCGGATTGTCAGCCATCGCGATAAAAAAGTAATTACGACAACTCAAGAGTTATCAGATATTGTGGTCGAAGCGTTTCCGGTAAAGCAAAGATATAAAAAAATCCATCCCGCGACCAGAACTTTTATGGCTTTAAGAATCGCGGTTAATCGCGAACTTGAGGTGCTGCAATCAGCGCTGACTGACGCGATTGATTTACTCAGTCCTGGAGGAAGAATCTGTGTGATATCGTTCCATTCTTTGGAAGACAGAATAGTTAAGCATGAGTTTAGAGCTCAGGCGAAAAATGGAGTTTTAAAAATAATCACCAAAAGACCTTTGGTGGCCTCAGAGCAAGAATTAGCGGAAAATCGAAAAAGCCGCAGTGCCAAGTTGCGGGTAGCTGAAAAAATATAGTTGTTTATTCGAGAAAAGGATTTGATGATGAGATTGAAAAATGTCGTGATGTATTCAGTTGTAATTACCGCTATTTGCTTGACTTATGTTAGACAACAAGTGGAAATAGTTAAATTGAGTTATCTGCTCCGCGATAAAGAAAAATCCTTAAATCAGATGATTGACCATAATCAGACTTTATTATACAATAATATGAGTCTGAAATCACCGCAGTATTTGGCTAACATGCTAAAACAGAACAATATGGATTTAAGTTTTCCTGAACCAGCGGCTGTGGCCAAAGTCAGGGTGATTCGTAAGCCTCTGCAGCAATTAGCCAAAACACCGGGATTGAGTTGGAAAACTAATCTTTTTGATCTTCTTGTTCCTAAAGCCCAAGCCGCTTCAGATATAAGAAAATAGTTTTTCCCGCTTAGTAGTTTTAACTTAACATAACATTCATCAAAGAAGGATCAATCAACCAACGTGTACAAGAGGCCGCAAAAGCTTCGCCTGGCAATAGTATTTTTCGCTTATCTTTTCATTCTGCTGATTATTTTTTTTCGCTTGCTTTATATTCAGGTATTGAACTATGATGATTATATAAAGCTTGCAGATTCACAGCATAATCTTACTTTAAAACTTTCTCCGCAAAGAGGCTTGATTCTTGACCGCAATTTAAAACCATTTGCTTTGAGCTTAAAAGTATTTTCAGTATACGCGGTGCCGCGGACAATAAAGAATAAACCTGAAGTCGCCGCGAAACTTTCCGCGATATTAGATCTCGATTACAATAATCTACTAGAAAAATTAAACCGCGATAAATCTTTTGTCTGGGTTAAACGCCGAATTGATGATACTTTGGCTGAGCGTTTAAAACAGGAAAACATCGTGGGTGTTTCCCTGCTTACGGAAAGTAAAAGATATTATCCGAATAAGGGATTGGCAGCGCATGTTGTTGGTTTTGCCGGCATTGATGAACAGGGCTTGTCTGGAGTAGAATTAGTTTATGATAAGTATTTAAGAGGTCAGGCCGGGACAAGATCAATGCTCCGCGATGCTAAGCAGCGGATGATGCCGGCTTTTGAATATGAATATATTCCGGAAATCAATGGCCACAATATTGTCTTAACCATTGATTCAGTTATCCAGCATATCGCGGAACAGGAGCTTGACGCTGGATTTGAAAAAAGCAAGGCAGTCGGCGCTTCGGTTATTGTGATGAATCCGGATAATGGGGAGATCTATGCTTTGGTAAATCGCCCGGGGTATGATCTGAATGCTTTTGGCCAAGCTGATCCTGAGGCTAAACGTAATCGAGCGGTTAGTGATTATTTTGAGCCGGGTTCGACTTTTAAAATAATTACCGCCAGCGCGGCGATAGAAGAAAAAGCTGTGGCTTTGGATGAGGTATTTTTTTGTGAAAACGGCGAGTATAAAATATCCCGCCATATTTTGCATGATCATAAACCGCATGGAAATCTCAGTTTTGTGGAAGTTATTGAGAAATCAAGCAATATCGGCACAGTAAAAGTCGCCCAGAAATTAGGTGAAAAATTATTGTATGAATATATTAAAAGATTTGGTTTTGGCGAAAAAACCGATATTGATCTGCCA
>JAHITE010000002.1 GCA_018817585.1 Candidatus Omnitrophota bacterium | reverse complement strand
GATAAAAAAATAAAGAAAATTTTTAAAAGATCATTGATGCTAAGAGAAGTTTGCGCCGGCGGCTGCAATGGCTGTGAAGCGGAAATCCAGGTCATGGACATTGTGGTGTTTGATTTATCTAGGTTTGGAATTCAGTTTGTCGCTTCGCCCAGACACGCGGATGGTCTGATTGTTACCGGGCCGGTAACCAAAAACATGGAATTAGCTTTAAAGAAAACCTACGAGGCAATGCCTTATCCGAAAATCGTGATCGCGGTCGGCGCCTGTGCGCTTAGCGGCGGGCCTTTTGCCAATAGCAGTGAAACGCATAATGGAGTTGATACAATTATTCCGGTTGATTTGTATATTCCCGGCTGTCCGCCGCATCCGATAACAATCTTGGATGGCCTGTTAAGGATTATGGGGCGTTTGGAAGAAAAAACGGATTAGAATAATTGATAAGAAGCAGGTAATAAGGTTAAGCTTATCGGAATATAATTATGGCTGAGAAAGTGCTGGAAGTTAATAATCTTAAAAAGCAATTTGGCGATATCATCGCGGTGGATGATGTTTCTTTTTCAGTTAAAGCCGGTGAAATCGTGGGCCTGCTTGGGCCAAACGGAGCGGGAAAAACCACGACAATTAATATGGTTCTGGGAACGCTTGAGCCTAGTTCCGGATCAGTAATTGTAAAAGGGATGAATATCGCGGAACACCGCTCAGAAGTACTGAGCCAGATGAATTTCGCACCAGCTTATCGCGTCTTTTACCTTTGTTTATCTGGGTAGCAGTGGATATTGTGCTTTGGGGTTTTTTGACCCGCTATCTGAATAGCGTCAGTTCCGTGAGTTTTAATTTTGTTCCGGCAATGTTTGGCGCGGTTTTATTCTGGAATTTTTTTATCCGGATTATGCAGTGTGTAACCATGGCTTTTTTTGAATCGGAGTTTTATATCCAATCAGTGTTCTGCCCCAATGGATGCAATTTATTTCCCGTTTTCTGCCTCCGTCCTATGTTTTTGAATCTTTACGGAATATTGTTTTTAACAAACATGTTTCCGGTTCAGGACTGTTTATCGGCGCCGGCTTGGCAATGATATATATTTTTCTTGCCTGCCTGTTTTTTATTTCCACATATAAACACGCGGTACGTACAGGGCTTATCGCCCGTTACAGCGTGATAAATATGCTGTAAGGGTTTGAAAAATAAGAGGAAATAGAAAAGCATCGATTACTAATTAGAAATCGGATATATTTAGGTTACTTAACGACCAAATAATCAGGAGGTAACCGATGCGAATATATAGTATCAGAAAAAGGCTCAACATACCATATTATAAGATAACAAAGATCTTATCCGAAACAGACAATCATACTCCGGCCATTATTTTATCTTCAGCTTTAATCTCTCGATTCGCTTTATTTTTATAATATTGCCCGCATATCTTCTCAATTCCAAATATGCTCCAACCATACTAATCCCATTCTCCCCGTTTTTGTCGGCTCCCATTCTTTTTTATCTCATTTCTTTGGTTTCTATTTAGGAGTTATGGTCGAAGTTATGGTCGAAGTTATGGTCAGTCGAAGTTATGGTCTTGTGTGAATACTGATGATATGCTATACTTTTTTACCTCTTACCACCCAAGCTATAACTTAAATAATTTTAACTAAAAGCGAAAATAATATGATCGCCGAAAAATTAAAAAGAATCTTTAACAAAATAATTTGCTTGATATCTATTCAACTACTCTTGTTGGGTAATATATCTATAGCCCAGGAAATATCGACTTTAAGCCCGGCAGTCTGCGTTTCTTCTCAGTTATTTGAATCCACGTTTATTAATCTAATAGCCGCGGAGAATAAGCGAAATGTTGTTGATATTGTTTTTGATAAAAAAACAGACGTTCAAGTAATTAATGATATTTTAAGAGGAAAATTATTTAGAAAAATTGGCAACGGCGCAACCTTGGTTGTTTTCGGAGACGGACAAAATGAATTAGTTTTGAAAATTCCGTTAAAGACCATAGCGTTAAGGCAGGAGGAGAGAAATTTTATTGATAATAATGGATTTTTGAAAAAAATTGACATCTTTATTAAAACATATATCCCGCACAAATTCGCAAATGCTATTAAACAAAAATTAAAATCAATTTATTATGGCCTCAAAAAAAAAGAATTTGATCCCAATACTTTGGATTTACAGCAATTAAGCCGAGGGTATCTAATTGCCGAAAAAAGAAAATTTAAGAATGTATTACATGTTCGGGTGATTCCAAATATTTCCAACGAGCTTAATATTAGGGGAATTCAGAAGTCGCGCCTTTTAAATGAAGGCGCTTTAAACCTTTTTGTAAGCGAGCAGATTGATTCCGATTTTATCGTATCCTGTAGGATTAGAACTGAACTTAAACGAAAAAATCTCGATGCGGTTTTTAAAATATGCGACTTGGTATTCGAGGCGCAAATGGAATTATGGAAGGAAGGCGGGTATGACCTTGATAGAGGCATGAACCTTTTAGAAAATTGGGCGATTATGCAATCCAATGAGTGTAAGCTGGTAGACATGGGGGCTTTATCGGAGGATCAAGAAAAAGCACGAAAGTTTTTCTCCCTTAAAGTTTCGGAGGCTCAAGAAATTTTGGAATTAGTGCAGATACTTTCATTAAAAGAAACAATTAAAATGCTGGTATTAAGAAAAAATGACCTAGCGCACAACCTGGTAAGGTTTCAGGATTTATTTCCTGATAACGAATCGGCCAAAAAATTTACCGTTTACTTTTGTGAAAACATAATTAAATATTGCGATCCAAAAAACATCGGCAAATCATCATTAGAGAACAGTTTTGTAAATAGTTTCAACTACGG
>JAHITE010000020.1 GCA_018817585.1 Candidatus Omnitrophota bacterium | reverse complement strand
CCTTCTTCAATCAAGTATTAATTACATTAAAAGCTTTTTTCATAATATATATCATTACTGCTCTGGGCATAAAAAAGCTTCTTAATTTTCCTTTCTTCCCTGGATACCAATTAAATAGATCGGTTATTTGTCTCCGTGAAACTATTTTAAATCGCCGTTTCCACAAACCGATGCCGCGGGTTATCCAATACAGGGGATTTTTTGCAGAAAAAAATTTGCAAAGGAATCTGCTTTCCGGATTCTGTTTGCAAGGTTATTGAATAGTTTCTCTTTGTATTAATATTAAAAACAAGCTGCGCGCCGAAAGGCACTACCTTGCCCAGATCAGCATATCCCCACTCTGTTTCTTCATCCTGCTGTCTTAGCGTTACCAACAATTCTTGAGACTTCAACATTTCATGCGCCTTTTTCCCTAAGTTCTTAAACGGCGCGTCCGGATAAAATTCCTGGGAAAAGACCCTTACTTCATTGCCCAATTTTCGAATTGAAATATGTTCTTTGAATTCAAGCAAGCATAATAAATCATACAGAGTACCCACATTAAAAAATTCATCGCTTTTAAGCAGGACATCCGGCAGCGTCCATCTTCCCCTTAATCCCGCATCTTCGACTCCGACGAGGGTCTGTTTTAGGGCAAACATCCGTCTCTCCTCGCGAAGCCGCGCTTTTACGCGGTTAAATTCTTCCAGCGCAAGCCGGTAATCCTGGCTCATCGAGTCATAATCTTTTCCCATTTTAAGCACCCAACACATCATCGCCGATAGATAAGCCTGGTTTGAAAAAAACTTATCATCATAAAGCTTTTTAACTGCTGGAAAATATTCATGCGAATAAGTTTTAAACACGCTCAGTAAATTTATTCCGATTTCGCGCTGCCGCACGTCTGAAAAAGAATCGAATTTATCTATTAAAATTTGCGCCAACTTTGCCCGGACTAATGCACTGCTATTATTAAGCAGCCTATACGGGTCACGGTATTCGTTCCCCAGAATATCCTCGCTGAATAAACTCACCGCTTTATCCGACACACTATCTAAAGGATGCGTTAAAGCCAAAACAAAAGCGCTCTCCAAGGTTTCAATCCCGGGATTAAAATCTTTAATAATGCTCATCGCTTCTTCCGCTACCGTTTCATCAGGATGCCCACACAAAGGCACGATATCGCTGACAGCTTCAGTTATTCGATGTTCTTTCAGTATGCCTAAAGCACTCTTAACCATAAAAGCATCTTCGGACATTAACAATATCATTGCCCGCTTAATCGATTTATTCCCGGCAACCGCCGAAAGCTGCGAAATACTTGCCCGCCTTATTTGAGGATCAGCATCATCTAAAAGTTCCAGATAAATTTTTTCTAAGCGGCCGCTATCTATTCTAAAGCGCAAAGATTCCAAAATTTCCGTAAAATGCCCGATCATTAGCCCTGCCTGCTCCCGGCCTAATGCGGAATCTTCCTGCTTACGATAGTCAGTAATTAATCTCATGACATTTTTTATTGCATTAAGATCCCCATCTTTTTCTAACATGCTTGCAACCTGCCTTTGATTTTCATTCTCAAGCTGACGCGCAAATTTATCTACACCGGCAGTAAAACAGCCGCGCAAATCAGCTTTATCCAAAAACAACACCGGAGCAAGGGTATCCGCTCCGCCGGCAAACAGGCACCCGCACGCCGCAAAGAAACACATCAATATCAGCATAAAGATGCGCGGGAAAAATCTATTGGCCTTCTTCTTTTTCATGTTTCGCATAACTCCTATTGCCAACCAAGGCTTATTTTAAAATTATAACAGCTGGAAAAACATTTAAGCGTACTCTTAACCGATCTGCTTTTTTAGACCACTCTAATTCCGCTCCCATTCACAACAACAAACTAAATCGCCTGCTCAATCAATCACCGGCAATATTGAAAAGCGGATTATCATCAAAATATTCTCTAACCATCCCATGTGAGTTTTTTATCCTTAATTAATTGGAATACCCCACTACTAAAAAATTGAGCATCTTCTTTAATCTTTCTTAAATACGTGTTTGTACGTTGCAAATCTGCTTTGCTTTTTGGTAATAAGCTCACTAAATCATCAAAATAATCTCCCAAAATATCTGCTGTATCCTGTAATACAAGGCGTCTTTTTTGCAAAGGAACATTAGCTTGAGCCAATATTTCTATAATGCTTTTTCTAAATGTTGCTTTCACCTTCCGTTTTTCAAGCAATACGCACAGCCTATTAACAAACTTCGGATTGAACACACCTATATGTTCTTTTTGCAGCTTGATAATTGCAAGGATCACCCGGCAAATTTTCTCGTTCCAAAAGAAACTACTCTCTATTTCAGCATCAAATTCTATCACTGCCTGTTCAAAAACATTAAAAAGAACCCTTGCCTGCTGTGGAGAAAGCCGGGTTATTAGTTCATCATTAATTATAACGGCCAATCCTGAATAAGCGATTGTATTATTCTTTTCAACAGCATTAATTGCCGTAAATAAAACATCTAACCCGCCATTTAAAAACACCTCCCATAAAAGAACTGCTTGACTAAGCTCTTTTATTTTATCTGCTTCTTTTATAAGCGCCTTATAAATATCTGCATTCATGCTTTTTTCTGTTATAATATTATTTAAGTTGCGTAAAACATTTCTCCAGCAAATTACTCCATTATTAGTAGTACCATCAATCTCATCTAAAACCTCCAATAAGGATTTTTCATTGCCCATATCTTTAAGCCTATCAGTAATCACTTCTATGGCGCGCTCACCTCCTATTAGTATCGGATGAGCAAACAGGCTTTCATTGTCATCGTTGTCTATGCGTTCATATTCAACATCAAGTTCCGAAACCAGTCTTAAAAGTATCTTTTTTAAAGACAACGCGGAATATTTTAAAATCTTTGCGCTTATTATCCGTTTAAATTCAGGCACGCCACGATTAAACATTTGCGGTGAGCTCATAAACTCATCCGGATAAGTCACATCTTTTATGCTCAAACCGCCGCCCTCGGTTAAACTCATAATCACAGAGTGCAAATTTTCCTGATGCAAAGTAACGCGAGGCGCTAAAGTAGTTATTGGGATATTATTCCGGCTAGTACCGGCATCTGTGCCTGTACTACTTATCTGATAACCCGGCGCAACCTCCGCCATAATCGCGCTGCATAACAATAACCCGCGCTTTTTCCGCCGACACATAACAATTTATTACTACCTGCAAATGCTCAGATTATACAAGGTATTAAAGTATACCGCACATTTTCATTTTCAGCCAATAAAAAACGCCGAATTACAGGAATTAAAAAAGAAAAAACAGAACGTTTGTACAAGCTCAATAATTCGTCAATCTTTTCCGGCCCCTATTCTATCTCACCCTGCCCCCTCTGCCTCGCTATACCCCCTTAATCTCCTCAGAGATTTTTTTTTGCCGGCGACGTTGTGAACCTGCATAAAATATGGTATACTTTTGCGCTTGTTTTAAAAGCAAAATTTTAAATATAGTATATATCTTAAGATAAGGCACGAAATTGCCTTTAAGAGGAGAATTATGAATGTGAAGAAAAAGATATGGGTAAAGGTAATCGCATTGCTTTTGGCGCAGGGGATCTTTATCGGCAATGCCGCGGCCGGAGAAATCGGGCAAACCTTGATTATTTACGGCAAGGCTGATTTTCTCGCTCCGCAGTTAATGATCGACAATATTCAGATTCAACAAGCCTGTATTGATGCGACTTTGGCAAAGAAAGATCCTGTTGATAGAATAGAATTTTTTCCAAAGCAAAAAGCAGATAGTTGGTTTGCCCGTTTTAAAATTTTTTTTAAACCTCAACAAACCCCGGATGCAAAAGAGAAATCTAAAAAGCCTAAGGCTAGGAATTGGAATGCCGAGACAGAGGATATACTCCGGGCCTTGGAGCAGTCGCGGAAATCTAATGAGACAACGGAGAAACTTTTAAGAGAGCTTGCGAAGGTGATAACAGAAACAGATTTTAACCCGGAACAATTGTCTTTTGAAACACTGAAGAAAATATGTGAATCAGAAATACTAACCCCTGAATTAAATAGAAAAATCGAGGACTTATTGTTGAAAAAAAATCTTAACTTTGTAATCCGCCAAACCTTCAGAAAAAAAACTGCGGAGTATTTTTTTAAAAAGATAGAAGGTTTATTGCAAAGATCGGTTGACTTGTCGAATGCGGGTCTGTCGAGTTATAGAATTACTGCGGTAGATGGAGAAATTTTCCAGAAAGCGCTAGAATATCTTAGCCCGGCGCAGCTGTTGTTTCTTTGGGATAAGTTTCGTCAGGAGGAGCCTGTATCCGGAGGAACATTGCAAAAAATAATTAACGATATACATCATGCTTTAGAAGGTAAAATTCATGACTTGGCCGAGGATAAATGGGTCGATACGGACCTGGGCGATTTCTTGAGCGAAGAAGAAAGGACAATCTTAACTCAGGAAGAGAAGAGTTTTTTTGATAAAGCCGCTTCAAAGGCAGAAGCACAGGAAAAAAGCAAATACACGCAGGCACGTGATGTGCTGCAGAGATACAAAGATAGCCAGAAAAGCAGGGTTTCAGAGGGATTCAGGGTGTATTGCCTTGTTTATGAAATAATTCATCAGTTCAGTGAATCAGATAAGTATAGTTATCATTCATTATTACAGGAGGCGGAGCCTGTGCTTACCGATTTTGAAAAAAATTTTATAGAAGCACAGCTGAGCTCAATTCTTATTGCTATTGCCGAATCTGGCATTAGCGCGGAAGAATTCGCGGGGATGCTCCGCAGGCTGGATATTGTTTTACGGATTTCCCGGGTTGAACTACCGCGTTTGCGGAAACAAATGGAGAATAAAAAAGATAAAGATTCAGCGGGGCAGATAATTTTAACACGCGGTTACTCGGAGGAATTTGAAATAAATACGGCTTTATTAAAGCCCGAGAAGCACAGCATAATTAATGTTTTAATACCGGCGATTCGATGGATTACCGATAACGCAGCTAAAATAATCAAGTTCTATCCGCGGGACAGAGAAACGGCCATAGAAGCGCTGTGTAATTGTTTGCATCATCCCTCCAACTCTAATGTGCGGGCGGAGGCGATGATGACCCTGAGCGCTTTGAGAACAGATTGGAAAGTCTTGTTTAATCTTTACACGGGTTTATTTGTTAAGAGCGGGGTAAACACCGCTGTTTTACGGGAAGGACTGAAGTATTTACGGGATTGTTTGGCTAAAATAGCCGCTTCTGAAGAGATGCGAAACCAGGTAATAAAATCACTGTCTTATCTTTTGCGTCATATTGATAATACTGTACGGCAAGAAGCGAGAGGGCTTTTAACAGACTTAGGGGTGGACACATCAGGGCTGTTTACTATTTATACAGGATTGGTTGCGCAATCGGTCAATACTTCTATTGCTCTGAAGCAAGCAATAGAGTTTTTGCAAGATAATGCCGGAGAAGTTCCCTCGGGAGCAAGAGACGCGGCTTATGATGCGGTGCTTACCTTGTCCCAGACTTCTTCTGTTGAACGGAATCATCCGATGATGCTGATAGTCCAGAGCGCTTTGGAGAGATTGCGGCCGGCATCAACTCCGTTGCAGAACGCGCTTTTTGCTCCGGCTGTAACCGCAATCGAACAGGCGATTTGATTGATGCGTAGTAAAAAGGGGTTCTATTTTTTCTTTCATGCTCATCTTTGCCTGCCTATTTATTTGAGTTAGCATTTAGACTTGCATTTTAATATATAAGTAATACTATTTTACTCAAAGTACGTCTTTTTATTAGTTTTTCTTTTGTTCTTCCCTGCTGCTGAAACAGCGCATTATGCTACTATCATTTGTCCATTGGGCATCATATCGTTACTTGGAGGGGTTCCATGTTCTTGACTGTATTTTTTTCTTTTGCATTCATTTTGTTGAGGGCCTTTGCAATATCTTCTCACGAACCCTCTGCAGGCAAGCGCTTTCGTCTCTTTGTACTTTTTAAAAAATCCGCACTTTTCTATTGATTCACATTCTTTATCCATTTTTCATCCTCCTTTTTTAAGTTAGAATTTAGACCTTTTTTCCCATCTTCGATTATTTTAGTTAGCGACTAGATTTAAATTTCAATATATAAATAATACTATTTTACTCAAAGTACGTCAACAATTAATATTCTCCATTGAAAAAAGGGTTGTTCCCTTTTTTCTTTTACGCTGTAATCTATATCGCCTGCTCCACAGTATTAGGTGTTTCAACTCGTATCTTAAGAGATGTTCTTTTCGGGCTGCTATTGTATTTATCTATAAATATTTCCTTGCGGCTGGAAACAAATGTAATATTATAACTATCCTTTTTAAAACTATCCGCCAAAACACTCTTTATCTCCTGACTTATGTTCAAAGAAAGATGGTAAAACAATAGAATTATCTTACCTCCGGGCTTTAATACCCGCATGCGTTCTTTAACCGCCGCGGCGATCTCATCTTCGCCTAAATATTCCATGAGCCCGGTTTCAAAAATAATATCAATCGACTCACTCCCCAAGGGAAGTTTAACCGCGTCTCCCTCAATAAGCGAAATATTATTTTCCTCGTCTTGATCGTCAACATACAAATCCCAATCAAGCCCGATAAACTTTATTTGGTCATACCCTAAATTCCGATCGCTTAACTCCCTTAGAGCTTTTGCCTTATACCCGCAGCCCGGATACAGGATGTTTATCTCTTCATTAAACATCCTGTATGTAATTTGAAATTTTAAATCCGCAGAACCCTCTGGCCAAAGAGACTCTATTCTATCCATAGAACGGTTAGAGATATTCGGATCACGCTGATTAGATATCCGGCGCAATACCCGGCGTTCCCGGCCTGAAAGCTTGGCAATAGAATTTATTTTTTTAATTTCAGAATATATCTGCCCGATGGCAAGCTTAGACATTGTTTCAGCACCAAACTCATTTCTATGGTTAATAAGTTTGTCGATAAGGCTCTCCGGCATATTGATCTTTCCCAAAAATCCGAATTTTTCCCAAAAATATTTTAATAAAACCTCATGCTCATCTTTAGATAACTGGTTATCCTGGTCAAAAATCTTCCCATAAATATCTCTGGCCACATACTCCAGGTTATGCAGCACCTGTTTTACCTCGTCATTTTTCAAGAATTCCTGTTCTTCAAAACCAAACCGGTTAAGAATATTCTCAACCGATAGGATACTGCGCGCAACAGCAGTGGCTCCTTGATTAAAAGACCCGTCTCCCAGGTGTATTTGGGGAGATAAATACGTTTCTTGCGCGCCGAAGGAAAAGTCTCCCTCCCAAGCAAAAAGATCGTTATTAATAACCCACAAAAACAACACTTGTAAAATAAACAACAAAGCAATCTTCTTCAATACAGTTTTCCTTTATCTTTAAATGCGCATAATAAAAAGATGTTAATTTTACCATAAATTCTAACCCCGCGCAAATAAATAGCGCCGAAATATCAATTCACATTATCCAGCAACAAGTTATATAAATATTCCGATTTATTTGCTATGTCCTTCAACGACAATCATGTTTTAGTAAACAGAAATTGCCAGGGTTGCAAAGCCTTGGTTTTTATGATATACTTTGTTAATAGTTTATAAATGTACACATGAATATTAAAAAAAAGGAGTTAAGATGAAGCGCCACAAATTATTTTTCGCGATATTAGCACTGTTCAGCCTTTTAACAATCAGTTTTTCCAATGCGTTTGCAGAGGATTTCAGTTTTAGTCTTTCTTCCTATGAAGTACTGATTACTGACCTGCAAAACCCCTTTAACGGCATTATTTCTATAAAAGACTGTATATATCAGCAGCTTTATATGGTATTAGACAAAACTTCCGGCAAAATAATCGAATACAACAAGACCCAAGACGACATCATACCAGTAGAATTCGGCGATACAGTTATCCTCGAAAGCTTTCCGGAAAACTCCAATTATCAGGTTCATTTAAATAGAATGTTCAGCAGTTTGGACGGTTTTTACAAATATTTTTCCCTTGAACCCGCTGTTTTCGCCTTATTAGAGGCAGCCAAGGAACTGCACGGTCAAAACAACTTCTATTATTCTTTATCCGGAATAAACGCGGGAGCCACCAGCATTGACTCCACAAGTGATGGTTTTATATTTATTGAAGACACAATAAATTCTGTAAGTATAACTCTAAATAAAAACAAAGCGCTTATTTTTGAATACATAAGCCCCGGTCGCGACGAATACTTTTTATCGTCAAACATTTACGCCTATATGCAGGCATTAGAAACCATGGAACAATCCATAATATATCTAAAGCGCGTGGAACCGGACTACGCTAAAAAAAACTATATCAATATATTATTAGACCATATTGAGGACCTAAAATTATATGTTCAAGCTAAAATAAACGCTCAATCACTAATATATATGAGCCAATCAGACGCTTTCACCTACATGTTTGGACTTTTTATCGATGACTGGCGCTTATTTTCAAGAACTTTCGGCGCAGCCGCTAAAAATGATCCTATTTTTACCGCGCAGCTTTTCAATAATTTTTTAAACAGAGAAATTGTTCCTTCTGAGGACTATTATTCTCTTGAATTTAAAAGTTGGGAAGAAAAATTCGCGGCAATGAGCTACGCACTGCCTAGAGGAGGAATAACGCTAGAAGAAATAACCCTTTTACTTTCGGCACAATCAGAATTAGGATACATTGTTGACACCCAACACGCTGCTTCTTTCTTTTATAATTGGCTTATTGCCGACTCCGGACAAAGCTGTGCCGATAAAGCTATCGTCCCATTTATTATGTGCGGACGCGCTCAGGAACTTTTCTTACCCTTAGAAGAAAAATGGGTTGAGAAGAGAATTGTCACACAATGGAAAGTCGCGCGGATTTTCGGATTAGAAGACAATTCCTGGGAACAATTTTTTAAAGAACAAAACATCGAAGAAATCAGTCCGGCCAATAATAACACGCTTGTTTTTAATAACGATTTTTCAGAATTATTAAACAACGCGGATTTATCTTTTGAAAAAGAGATGCTGCTGAGAAACTTATGGGATAATTCTTATTACGGCAATCCGCTAAAAGATCAATTCTTCATTAAACTGATAAAAATTATTCATCAAAATGATTGCGACATGAGCATTCCCGCTATTGAGGCGCTTAATTTCGCTATAAACTTGGAGGTTTTTCCGGCAGACAAACAATATGACCTTACCCTTCCCCGATCTGAGGAAGAATGGAAAGATATAGCGCTATCTTCAGACAATGCTTTTACCCGTGCCTGCGCTTTAGGCAATATTGATGATGAACAATTTTTATTTAATTTCACATTTTCCGCTTCCGATCAAGGTTATATGCTCAATGATGCTTTATCAAATGTTGAGTTCGGCATGATTCTGACCTCCCTTCTGACAGAGAATTGGTACAGCACAATAACAGACAAAGAAACCAGAAAAAAATACATCACCAAACTGTTGAACTTTGACACAAACAATACCAAACCTTATATCGCCACCGGCAGAGTACGCGGAACAAATTATATTTGCATTGATTTCAGTCTCCAGCTTTGGATGAACGGTACAGGAATCGATTATCTGAGTACAACCCCGTACCCTGCTGAACTTTTGTGCGGACTCGTTCCCCCTGGTTTTTCTTACGGCATTCCTATCCGCACTGTTGATCTGGAATATATTTTCGTGGACCACGCGATCAACGCTATATTTATCGGCACCGACGAAAATGACCCCTCCCAGATCCAGCTTTTTAACAACTGGGTGATCATAGAACCAGCTACGGACGAGATCCCGCGGTTTATGAATTTAGATTTCAAGGGGCCGGTTTACGGAATATTGCCGGAAAACTCATATCTGCAAATCGGATCGGCTTTAAATCCAATGGATGTATTTAACGGCGATTATTATCTCGCGGCCACTTTTAATCTTAACGAATCACTCGGCACAGACTTATTCATCCGCGCCGATGCCAATGAAGACACAATAATAGACACAAATGATATTAATGCCATCTATCTGCATCTATTCACAGAGATTCCGTCTCTTTATCCCAAGGCATATGATGTTGACAACAATCAATTAATTGAAATGGCTGATGTCGACTACCTTTATTCCTATTTATTTCTCGAAGGCCCTCCGCCGCCTGAGCCTTTTTTTGACAGCGCACAAACAGCATCAATTCAGACATCGAGAAAAGGGAAGACTCCGGGGTCACAGACTCCATAATTAGACATCAAACAGTAAGCCGAAAGATTTGCAAACACATGCGCAGATAATTAATCAATTCTCAGACAAGGAGACAGGCATAAAATATATCCGGGATTGTTGTTCTCCGGCGATTCTAAAACCGCTGCCTGCAGGCAAACTTGCCGTAAATAAAGAAAAAATCTTTTTTAAAAACAATAAAACACTCTCTCTTTTTTGTTTAAAAAATAAGCGTTACTTCATCTTTATATTGACTGCGCGATATACTGCTCCTGCGCTTTGGGAACAAGAACATATCCCTTATCTGTTTTCTTCCGCGCGGATAGCGGCTCTTCCTTTTTATCCAGCGCCATAATACCTTTATACACAAACCCGGATTTATGGTACACGTGTCGGTTAATATGTCCGTCAAAAGATATGGTATCCGCGTTTTTAAATTCCGTCCCGTTTATGCGCCAAACCCCTTTTTCTTTTTCATATTCCATGTCCTTAAAATGATAACAGGCGCTGATCCCGTTTTTACGCGCCAGGGTTTCGCAATGTATACTCATCTCCTGCGCCACTATCGCCACTTCTTTGGGAATATCATTGATATCCTCCGGATTTACCCGGTCAACAATAAGCACAACCCCGTCTATATCCAGATGCGCGTATTTGCCTTCTTTAAACTCCCGGACCAATTCCTGCGCGCTCTGCATATCCACAGCCGCGATACCGCAAAACGCGCCGCCGGCAGCGCCTCTGCCCCTGGCCAAAGGCTCCTGGCCGAGGGGTTCGACAAAACGCGGCAATTCAGTATCATCAGACTCATTACTGTCGGAACTCTGTAAAATATACAATACCCCGTTTTCTATCGTAAATTCCGCCCGCTGAGGCTGTCCGAATTTTTTATAAAGCTCTATGGACCAGTGTAAAAGTTCTGCATACATTTGAGGATTTTTCTCTTCCAGGGAAAACTCTCCTTCCTCGGCCTCATCTTTACCGATAACCACATAATTTCCCGGCGCGCCGCTCATCAGGGCCTCGCCCTGGGAATTAAACCTGAACCGGCCTTCAATAAACGGCTGGCCGTATTTATCAAACCTCAAGGTCGCGGCTCCGGCTCCGGAAAACCCCGGATAATTGCCGAACACCGCTTTCTGCAGTATTACCGCAGTACCCCAGCGTTCGGAAATCCCGTGCAGCCGGCGGTAAGCCAAAGCGTCTTTGGAATTCCAGGAATCGTATATTGCTTTAATACAGCAGCGCACCTGGTCCTGCAAAGAATCAGGGACCTGTTTTCCATGTTTTTTTATCAATTTTTTATACTTATTAACCAGATCCTTTATTCCCTCTTCCGTCCGCGGCTTTTCCTGTTTATTCAGGTTCAGGATATCCTGGAAATCTCTTTCCGGAACGCCTAAAACATAAATAGCGTAAGCGCGCAGAAAATTACCATAAGCATCATAGGCAAACCAGGGATCATTTTCAGCCAAAGCTTCTGCCTGAGCGTCATTCATCCCCAGATTAGGAATTGTTGCCAGCAATCCGGGCAGGGAATAAGCCGAGCCGCTGCGGGCAAAAAGAAACAACTTCATTTCCGGGAAATTGCCGATATTAGCGAGCCGTTCCACTTCCTGTTCCAGACGTTTATTAAACGCCTCACTTTCTAAAATATCCGGATTATTGCAAACCTCGGCGCTGATTATCATGCCCGGCGGCACCGGCATTCCGGATTCAAACATCTCCGCGATACGCCTGCCTTTTTTCCCGCAAATACCAAGCGTCCTTTTCCTCTGTTCTTTATAGTCTTTATCAAAACGCCAGAACAGATCATCTATACTCAGTTCTCTGCGGCGCGGGACAACCCCACGGTCATTTTCATCCAGCCGCTTTGCCAGTAATTCGGAAATATTTGCCAGCATCCCTTCTAAAGCCGGAAATCCGGCTTCCCGGATCAAGCCGCCGATAAGGATCTCATCCATTTTTGCCGCGCTCTCCCCGCTTATATCATCATCTTCTCCCAACGCCCTAAGCTGTTTCTGGCACTCAAGCCTACAGCCTCCGACATAACCTGTTCTCAATAAAGCCCGGCTGAATTTACCTTCATAATCCGCGCTGATAGCACTGATTATCTGGCGATACTCAAATTCAAGGGAACCAATAATATTGACCAGTTGGGAAAGATAAATGTCATCCTCGGACTCTAACTGATCGATCAATTCCCAGACCGCTGCGTTAGCATATCCCGAATAGCTAAAATTTTTAAGCCTCAGGACCAGTAATTCACGGCTGTAAATAAAATCCTCCTCTTTTGAAAAATCCATTTTGTCCAAAACAGCGTAAACTTCGTTAAAATATGTTTTTCCGTATTCTTCCAAAAGAATATCATACTCCAATAGCGGGCTTTTTCCCTTCTTCTCGTTACTCTCGGCCTCGGTAGTTAGCTCAGCGTAAATTTCCTGACGCAACACGGTATACTGCCTTAATATCTTTAACTTATCCGGGTTGTCTTCATTAAGCATCTCGACCATATTTTTACGCGACGCCTCTATCTCATCAAAATTATCCAGAACTGTTTCCTTTACCCTTTTCTCCAGCATAGAGACGGTTTGTCCGAATTTGCGGGCAATGGCCTGATAAGCCAAAATCGTATAGGCTGTCTTATGCGCGGCTATTGCCGCCGGAGTATTCAGGCCGCATTGTGCCTGAAACTCTTGCGATTTTTCCAGCAAAGCCTCTTCATCCACGGAAAGCAGAAACATATCAAATTCCGGCATATCCCGGCCGGCTATAGCTTCCGGAATAGTATCTTTAAACTCATCATAAAAAAACAGTACTGCCTGATTATACAAATTAACATCTTCTTCTATTGCGGGGCTAAGCACTTCACCCCCGCGCGCCAACAGTTCAGGGTCCTTTTCTCCCCAATAATGCAGCAGATAATAAAAAACATTTATCGCGTTCCTGTCCGGATCCCCGTGTACCATAGCACGCAATCCGCTAAATACCGATTGCCCATTATAGCCGGGTACAATTGCGCGATCATCCAATATCCATAAATAATCCCCGGCCGGTCCTCTCACCTCTTCTGCCTCCGGCCGACGCCGGGAAACCCCTGGTTTAGGCAAAAAACGCGCCAGATGCCGCAGTAAATAATAATGCGTTCCTTTATCCGCGCGAAGCATATTATTAAAACCATCATTAAAAACAAACCTTCTTACGGCGTCAAAGTTTTGCGCCTGCGCAACAGCGCTAAAATAACTAAGTATATGCTTAAACTGCAGCGGAGATTTAGAGACCAACTCCATGATCTCTCCGCATGCTCTATCAGAGTATTTCCCGGAATATAATATTTCTATCAATGAGCCCATCTGTTTTCTATCCAAATCCGGGGATATTTGTCCCGCGCTCTCAAAGACTTTTTCTTCATATGAAATCCAGTAACCAATACTGTCTTTTATGCGTTTAACTACAAGCGCGTCATTATGCGTCAGGCTTAATTTAAATAAGATCTGCTTATATTGCTGTTCCTCATTGTTTACCTGCATAATATTTTCGATCGCCGTTAACACATACCCCTGGAATTCATCATCTTTGCCTTTACAGATCAAAACCAAAAGTTCCCTTAAAACATCCTCTTTAAGACAAGGCATTATTCGAAAAGCCGCCCCTCTTAATTCTTCTTCCTCCCAGTAATTATAAGCCGGGGATTCAATGTTCTTTTCCATGGCAATATACTTTTTATAAAAATCCTTCAGTACCCCATAGATCACATCCGCTTTCAGGCAGTCAAATTCATCCTCCAACACCCCGATCTTCGCGCTTACATCAAAACCTTTTTCCCTTAGTTCCTCTATCCAGCAGACCACCGGCAGGCTCAATGTCTTTAAACCGGCCTGATTTTTTAATATTTTACTAAAGACATGCTTAGTGTCTTCAGAGAAACTCTTACCAAACAAAATCTCTTCATTACCTGCTAAAACACGCAAATCCAACTGCGTTTGCGGGTCGGAATCACTAAGACTGCGCCATAAAACAGACAAATGCGGATAGTCAGCGCCTATAATTATCTGTCTGTTCTCTTTTAACGCTTCCCCGATACGTGTACGCACACTATGAGTGCTTCTATTGATATCGCTGATCTCCCGCTCATCCACATAAAAAAAAGCGTATTGCCCGGATTCTCCGAGCATCTTGTTTTTAAGCAGAAGCTTATTAACAAGCTCGGCGGTTTTCTCCCTAAAATCCTCCTGCCGGTCAGGCTCAAACACCTCTAACGCCGGCAGAACAAAAGCAATAATGGTTTCTATTTTTTTCATTATTTCCAGGCTAAAGACATTATCCAGATACGCCGTATTATCCAGCAAACTATTTACCTGTTCATAGCATAATTGCCATTGCGGGGTATGGTCTATTAACCACTGCTCTATCTGAGCCGTATGGTCCGGGCATTTATTGTGACGCATTAAAAGACGCAGTTGGACAGCTATTATCCCTGCTTCTGCGGCCTGCCACTGGACAGGTGACGATTCTTTTATTTGTCCTATCTTAGATAACTGCTCGCGCGCGTAACTCTGCAATGCGGCGGAATTTTGCTTAAAAGAAGCTATCTCCCCTTGCAAATATTCAATAACTTTACCCCTTATGTTTTCATTCCGCATCTTTTCCGTCAAAAATTTCAGCAAATCATCTGTATATACTTTATGATAATTTCCATCAGCCAAAGAATCCAGTTCCGGCGGCAATTTATAATCAAAGATTTCCAGATTTTTTTTCGTGAAACTCTTTATCCCCCAGCCAAAGCGCGAAAAAAAATCAGCTTTTGCCATAAATAGCCCGAACAATGCTTTGAAATTTTCCTCCCGGGGATGGTCCTGGCATTTTTTAAACAAAACTCCGGCCTCAGAAACGATCATGTTTATCTGCTCGGAATAATAACGCATATCCGCCGCGGCCTTTTCTTCGATATCGTCAAGGTTTATAGTCTGAACCCGCGCTTTATTATCTTTAAGCCAGCTATCGAGAAAATCACAGATGGCTTTGCCTTCTTTTAGAGAATCATCCTGGAAAATATTCCGCAGGCCCGCATAAGGCAGGTTAAGCCCGGGACTTAGAGTGCTGTTATCTGTTGCATCAAAACAAAAACCGCCGGACGGAGAAACAAACAAAAGCCAGGACAATATAATGGAAATGATTTTAGACATTTTTTTCATTAAAATCTCTCACCCTTAAAAATTTAAATCGAATTAAATAACTGTTCAGAAAAACGGGTTACTGCCTTTTTCAGGCAAAACTCTTTATTGCCAAAGGGATTTTTAAAATAAAGTCCCGCATCGCGCCCCATTACCCGAATAGGTTTTTCGATCACATTACACAAGCGGGCAATATTTTCCCATTGCTCTTTATTTAAATCAACATAGCTTGATATCAAAAGATCCGCGCTTTGCAGAATATCTTCAAATTCCGCGGACGCAACATCGGCCTTGACCAGAGAAATTGACCGGGCATAATATTCTTTGTTACGGTTAAATTCATCGAGAAGCCGCAGGCACTGACGAACCCTTTTTATTTCCCGGAACTCATCCACCGCAAGAGCCGTTAGAATCGTATGGCCGCTCTTAAGCAGATACTTTGCTGACTCAAAACTCCGCGCATTGCGTTCAACCCCGATAAAACGATAAGTAAACTGTTCATGCCCGGGAATGCTCCCTTGCTCAATCATTTTCTCAAGTACGCGGATCAGAACGCATCCACTCTTTTTCTGCCAAATGAATAATATCCGCCGCTTCTTTATCTGAAGTACCCGGCGAATGTTCAAAACAATCGTTCAGACGGTCACTTTCAACACAAAGACGAGGCGCGAGACATCCGCGATCAGCAGCCAAGCAGCAATCTGCCGACAACGCTTTTTGTTTGAATTTTCTTACGCATATCATTCCCCGAATAAAACATCGCTGCTTAAATCGCCGACTCTACAATTCTGGAAACATCTTTTATATCTATAGCCGACCCGCTATTAGATTTTGCTTTTGATGAAAAAAGCTCTTTTTTAACCCGGCCGTCAAATTCCCAGACTTCATTAATATAATAATTACTCGAATATCTTTGCCAGGCAACTTCCGAAATCGGCTGGGCTTTAAGCCCCAGTTTTTCCACAAGATTTTTTAACGCGGTTTTTATCGCCTGCCGGTTGGAATGTATCGACTCAGAAGAGGGGATATAAAATCCATCATAACCTAATTTTTCCGCGATTTCATAGGCTGCCTCCAAACTGCTCAACAGCACCTCATCCGCGTCTTTATCCGCTAAAAACTGCGTATCCGGATGAATGCCGGCAAAAAACAGTTTATCTCTGGTTTTATAAAAATAAGTCACTCCGCGGCAGATATTATCCTCATCAAACAGCGGCATCAGAATAAAATTCTGGTCGGTAAATAAGTTTAGGTCATTTCCCACGCATACCCCGGCATTAAGCCCCCAGACAATATACAGCAAGCCATTGACCACGCGATAAGTAATGCTTGTACTGCCGCTCCTGTCTTCAGTGTAAGACTTTGCCTGCGCGTCAAGTTTTTCCAGCTCCTCTTCATAAAGCAGGGATATTAAATTCCCCTGAACTTTCAGATCCGCTTCCGGCTCTCTAAGTAATTCTTCAATGACGCCTGCTATCAAAGACTGCCTTTCTTTTGTGATCTCATCCCCGGAAAGAGTTGTGATCTCATCTTTGATTTCTGCTAACAGCTTATGCGAATATTGGGAAAGAATACTTTTTATTTTTTCTACTTCCAGCTTAGGATTTTTTATGTTTTTTATAAAACGTCCGATATCTTTTATTTCCTGCAGCAGGTTAACTTTATTTTTTACTTTATCCAATATGTTTTCCAGATAATGCTTTAATCCGTCGGATATTATTTCATGCAATTTACTCCAGCGCGCATGCTCGGGCAGATTATCCAGCGCCTTGATCTTATTTACAAATTCCGGATTGTTCCTCAGATATGCTTCAATTAAATTTTTTACCTCGCTTTTCCCTGCTCTGCCCTGGTAAAATTCGATTATTTTTTCAACTATTTTATTTTCATTAACTTCCTGTTCATTATCTTTTTCCGATAATCTGGATAGTAATTTATTTAAATATTCTTTGCGGCCGCCATCATCCAGCGCGCTGCGCCGGCGTATTAATGTCAGTTCTTTGGGCGTACTTACGAAATTCTTTACCGCCACAGGGATATCATCCCGCGGGTCTTTTCTATCCACAGACTCAACCTGGAACCAGAAAAGGATATTTCTAAAAAAAGGCCTTACCCCTTTTTTAGTAGTATGGGTTGTATCCAAAGGGGGCATTGTCAGAAAAGAAACTGCCATAAGTAATTCTTCTTTTTCCCGTAAGTCAGTAAGATGACTGTTCAGATCAAGTATCTCCTGGATCTCTTCAAAACCCATGCCATCCACAGCCATTTTTTCCCGCCAGCTTTTAAGCCTGTTCAGATATCCTTCTTTTAGTTCCTCAGGGACTTTTCTATAGGCATCATAAAGCACGGCAAAAAAACTATTTGTAGCCTCTATAAACTTAAAAAGTTCTTTCTTCTCTTTTTCATCAGGCGCTGCCGCTACCATTCCCGCGGCCTGCGATTCCATTAAGCCTTCGATTATCATTCCGCTCAGATTGCCTTTTCTTTGACCGATTTCCGCGTAAAGATCAAGGCAGGACAGTAACTGCGGCTGAGTTAAATTATTAAAAAAATCTCTATGCTTTTGAAAAAGCTTAATAAACACCAGACTGTTATATCCCGGCAAACTATTAAACACATGGCTAAAATATCGGTAATTTTCTTTATTTACAACCGATTCGTCTATCAGACTCCCCAGCGCCTCTAAAAATTGATCGAATTTTTGCGGCGCGTTACTCAACACATTCAGCATATCCTCACAAAATCCGGGCGCGATGATCTCTCCTTCTTGTGCGATAAAATTATCTCCCTTTGTAAAAACAAACTCGAACAACACGTATAAATGTTCAAACCCGGATTTAGCCGCCTGCTTAAGAGCAGTCTTTTTTAACTCTATTAAGCGGTTAAAGCGCGCCTCATTTTCAGAGATAGATAAGAGTAATTCCAGAAAATATTTCGGGTTTTCAGCCAGTTGTTTACTTAGTACTTTTTTACCGGCAATGACAAGCAGGCTGTTAAAGTTTTTTTCATTTTCAAGAATATGCTTTATTACCGGTATTAATAACGCATGGCCCCGCACAAAAGCCGCGCTTATCACATTTTCATCTAATCGGCCAAGAACCCTATCCAGAATTTTCTCCTGCTCGGAAGAAACATCCTTTTTGTCTGTAGAATTAACCAGAAGAAGAATACTGCCTTTTAACAAACGGCTGTCCGAACAAACCGCCTTAAGCTTATTTTCGTCTACCCAAAACTCATTTTTAAAATTGATAAGAGCTTCAATCATATCCCTGGCAGGCAAATTTTTCGTGCTCATCAATAAAGCCATATCGGAAATTGTTTTTAAAGCGTGCTTACCCCCCAGCATCCCTTTAGTAAAAAGCTGATACAACATTCCTTGGGCACTGTCGCGATTATACCATTTATATTTACAAAATAAGTGGCTATGATCAAAACGCGAGACATCTTTATTAAACCCCGGGGCAATAATTCTATGCACATTGCTGATAGCTTCAATATCCGGATCTATATTCATATTCTTGAGCAGGGAGACGTACGTGTTCCAATCCTCAAACCGGATTCTATGCTCACCGGATGTTTGGATCCCGGCAGCATTTAAATCAGGCAGCACCCTATCATCAATTTCCTGCTTAAATTCATTTATCTCTTTAATCGCCGCAACCTCCAGATCAACCTTTCCCTCTCCGATCAGCTGCTCTTTGGCACTTTTCAATTCCTTATCCGCGTCAACACCCTTTTTAAATAAAGATATTACCATCTGTCCAATCGTTATAAAATCTTCAGTTGTCCGCAGAATATCTACATCAACCGTATATTTTTTTTCCTTCCAAACAGGCACATGGCGCAAACTATTTACACACTCAAATACTCCTTTAGGAGAATAGCCCGGCTGATAAAAATATGCCGCCTGGGCAACATCCGCGATCATCTTTAGCGCAGCTTTGTTTTGCGCGAAATCTCTCAACTGATACAATATGCCCTGGTCTTTCTCGCGATTCCAAAGGCCATAGGAACAAAATAATTTCCGCACATCATGTCTTTCCCGCCCATTCATCATGCCGGAGATTATAATTCGGTGAATACTGCTGAATATATCCGCATCCAGTTCCGGCTTTCTCGACCCGAGAGCGTTGTAATACCATCTATAATCAGTAAAGCTCATCGCGCACTGGTTTTTATTTATAGGCCTGATTTTCTTTGATTCATTAAAAACATTATTTTCAACCTGTTCAAATAAATCATCTAATCTTTTTAATTCTCGCGTATCCGGATCTACCTGTTCATAAGCCACGGCATTTTTGATGCCAAATTCTATCTCATCCTTCGCATCAATCCCCTGATTAAAACGCCTGACAATTATATTCCCGATTATTTTCATATCCGTATAATCTTTTAACAACTTAACTCTTTCTTTGAATTCCAGATCAAATCCCGAAGTATCCCATACAGTTATTTCTTTAAGATTTGATAATTCCTCTAGAAAATTTCTAAGTCTATAGTTCGGCGCATAAATATACGCGGCTGCGGCGATATCGCAAATAACACTAAGCCATTTCTCATCCGCTAATAATCCCTGAAGCCTGGCAAAAGATAATATCTTTTCAAAATCATCGTACACATCCGGATCAAATTCGCTAATTCTCTCAAGCCTTCCTTCCCGCGCGAGCGTCTGCGTTACTACCACCCTGTATATATTCTGCCTGGCCGCGGCAGACGGCTTTAAACCTACTGCGGTTAATATGTTATCGCACTTTTGCGCGTGTTCATCAGATATCGCTACCGGGCATCGGCCCTGCCTAAGATCCTCAATCAAATTTTCCCGCATATTCGCGTTAAACACCTCTAAGATCAGCGGGCTAAGCAGGCTGATTTTTGCGGAAAGAAGGCACCTGGAATCTTTCCTGATATTATCGGAAAAATCCATATCGCACCAGGCAAAATCCATCAGCAAAAACGCCTGAATCAATATGATCGAAGTTATTTTTAATATCTTTTTCATCTACGAAGCGCTTGTCCCTTTAAAATATTTTAAAATACCGCGTAATTTCTTAATCTTTGCAAACACTCAGGTTGTATTCTTTAGAAGCCGATTATAAAAAACATTAAAGTATATCACACATTTTTGTTCCCCGCCAATAAAAAAATGTTTCGCTAACTCTTTTCATATTAATAAGTTAGGCAACAAAAGAGACGTTTGGATAACCATAGAAAAAAACATATTTTTTCAAACACAGCCCACACGTTTAGAATAAGCGGTCAATTGGATTATTTGGCGATTTGGGTGATAAAGGCGGGTTTGGATCTATATATTTAAAGCGGCCTTTCAATATATTCTCTTGCCTGCTGTAAATTCTTATTTTTAAAATCCGGCATATTAGCAGAAAGCGCTTTCTGTTTTTCCTTTTAACTTTATGAACTTTCTACTTCATCCTCTATCTTGTCCCTTGTTTAAAATATTTTTTCATTTCCTCGGCAATGGCATGCTGTTTCCGCGCGTCATTAATTTTGCCGGTTAGGGTATAAAACTTAGCAAGTTGCTCATGATAAAACGGATTTACCGGGTAAAGTTCCGCGGCTTTTCTAAATTCCAGTTCCGCGTTTTGCCGCGCTTGCTCCTGTCCTGAATTAAATAAAACCAGAGCTAATTCATAATGATAATGCGGCATAAATTGATCCAGGTTTGCGGCAGATTGAAAATCACAGATCATTTTATTGAATAAGTCTTTTTTTTCAGAAACGCCGCTGTTATTCTGAAAAATCATTTTTTTTCGAATAATCCCGCGGTGAAAATAATATTTGGCGCAGTTTCGCTGAAGATTAATTGCTTTGTCAGTTAAAGCAAGAGCTTGTTTAAATTTATCATTTCGATATTCCTGCGAAGCTTTTTCATCAAAAAAGCTTGCTGCATATATCAAGCTTGAATACCCGAGCAAACAAGTTATGCATAAACAGCCAAAAAACATTCTCAGCGGTTTGGCTGTTTTATTACCTGATTTAATTGCAAGATTAATATTCGATAATTCCTGTTCATAAATAATCTGATATTGCAATAAACCCATCAAGCCAAAAGCAATTAAGGCTGTTTGCTGGTCAAATAAACTAAAATCAATCAGATTGATTAATAAAAAGCAAACAATACCCGAAAATAAACCAATAACGATGAATCGCGGGTTTTTAGTGATTTTTTTTAGATTTAGACTTGCCTGAGCGAGAAACTTTAGCCAAAACAGGATAAATATAATAAAAACAAAACTCCCGGCTTCGGCCCATATTTGTAAAAAACTGTTATGCGCCATTATGGTTTCTTCACCGCTTAAGGTTTTAAACATTGGATAGACACTGCTGAAAGTCCCTGGGCCAAACCCGAAAATTGGTCTTTGCCAAATCATCAGCCATGTTGCCTTCCAATATTCCCATCTCACTTCGAAAGAAGCAATGAAATTAGCTATTTTCGGCAAATGAATTTTATCTGAGCTGTTAATCAGGAAAAAGCTTAATCCGCAGACACTGATTAAAACCCCCAGCGCTTTTAGTAATAATTGCTTTTGCTCAGGTTTTGGTTTAAGCAGCCAAATAAAGCAAAGCAGGCTGATCAGCAAACCCAGCCAGGCGCCTTTGGCCTTGGTTAAAATCAATAAAGGAATTATTGATATCAGCAGCAGATATTTGAACAGTAAAGCCGGTTTAAATCTGGGTTTAAATAAACTGCCCTCAGACAGGCAAAATCCCAGGATAGTTAAGAACATCAGGCTTAAATAACCGCCAAATGCCGGAGCATATAAAAAAGTAGCAAATACCACATTCGACTGCATTCTCCGGATAAATTCCCGGTCATGAATCATCTGCTCAGGGTTTTGCGCTAAAAACTCACGCATGCTCTGAAACCCAATGGTATATTGGTAAAATCCATAAACAAGTAGAACAAAACAAGCAAATAAAATTATGGTTTGAAATATCTGGCTGATATTTTTGCTTTTCGGTAAATTGCTGATCAGTTTATACCAGACAAACAGGGTGGAAAAATAAATCAGACTGCTTATGCTAGCGGCTTTATACACAGAAAAACAAGCGCTGATCGCCAATCCCAGGATAAACAAAGCAAACAGCTTCTCTTCAGGATTTTGAAAAAAAGAACTTGGCAGACTAATTAACGAATCCGGATTAATTGAATTTAATTTAGCAGTGGAATTTTGCTTGAGATAAAGATAAACAAAATAAATAAATCCCAAACCAAAAATTAAAGTTTGAAACACTAACCGCGGAGCAAAAAAATAAGTTTCCCCGAGAATTGCTCTTAAGAAAAAAACTCCGGCAGTTAAAGCCGTAATTATCCTGGCGGTCAAGGATATATCTTTTAACCTGCGCCAAATCAGCCAAAAACCCGCAAGCAAAGCAATGCTCAAAGCAAGCTTCAGATGGATCATTGCCTGTTCCCTTCTAAAAGCGCGATGATCAGAATCATGCACACGGCCTGGGTTAAAATCAGGTAACAGCCCTGGGGATTTAAATTACGCAGCAATAAGGCGCCCAGTCCAATGCTGAAATTAACCAGATAAATAAAAAATAAAGTTTGCTTGACGCTCATTCCCTGTTTAAGCAGTCTGTGCGAAAGATGATTTTTATCAGCGCGAAAAATTGATTTTTTATTTTTAATTCTAATCCAGATAACTGATAATGTATCAAAAATCGGTACAGCCATGATTAATAAAGGCATTACAATCGGCGCGACCGTGGGCGTGGAATTAGTATAATAAGTACTTATTATAGTCAGGATGCTTAAGGTATAACCAATAAATAAGCTGCCGGCATCCCCCATAAACACTTTGGCTGGCGGAAAATTAAACCATAAAAATCCCAGTAAAACTCCGCAAAAACAAGCCAGGATCGTGGCCACAAAAAACTGCTGAGCGAAAAAAGCCGCCAGAAAAAATATCATACTGGAAATCAAGGCCGTACCACTGCTTAAACCGTCCATATTATCTAATAAATTAAACGCGTTGCTAATGCCGACAATCCATAAAACTGTCAGCAGCCAGCTGACAAACTGATTATTGACAAACAAACTGATCTTTATGCCGCTAAAAAAAACAATACTCGCCAAGCAAATTTCCAACCCTAATTTAGCAAAAGCCGACATGCCTTTAATATCATCATAAATCCCCATCAGCACTAAAATAAAAGTTGTACCTAAAATAGCGCTAAGCTGCGGGGCTATCGACCTTATCCCCGTTAGATGCGGATGAATAAAATCCGGGACCATTCCCTGTCGAAACGCGAAATATAAAATTAATAAGTTTAAGCCAATGGTTAAGATAAAAGCCGCGTACATTGCCGCTCCGCCTAACAGCGGGGTCGCGGTTTGATGAATTTTTCTTTGTGGCTGGGGCAGATCAATGATTTTAAATTTAATTGCCAAGTGGCGGAAAACACTTACTAAAAACAAAGAAGCCAGTAAGCTGAAAATAAAAATATAACTGTAAATTATTTTCCACATGATTTTCTAGTTTACTTTTATTAGTTTAATTAGTTTTTTTTGTTAAGTTTATTTATTTTTCTGTTAATTTTTTTAATGCGTATTAGCTCTTCTTTGTTTATTACTTTACTGTCTAATGATTTTAATAATCTGCGGTAAACAAAATCAATCGCGGAAACCATGGTTTGACTATCAAAAGCTTCTCGGACCAAAAGATTGCCTTGTGCCCCCATTTGCTGGCGAAGTTTTTTATCAGCCAGCAATTTAGATAAAGCTTTGGCTAATTCATGGGTATTTTTTGGGCTGACTAAAATCCCGTTTGCTTGATCGCGGATAATATCTTGAGCTCCATCCAGATTAAAACACACCGCGGGAATTTCTAAGGCAAAGCCCTGAACAACTGCCCGGGGCAGCCCTTCATGTAAAGAAGTATGGGCTAAAATATCAACGCACTGCAGATAATAAGGCACTGCTTCTGGACGGATTAAACCAGTAAAGATAAGATTAGCGCTCAGTCCGAGTTTTTCTGCTTTTTGTTCTAATTGTTCACGGAGAATTCCATCGCCAATTAATACAATTTTTAAATCAGGAAATTTTTGTTTAACCACAGCCGCGGCATTTAAAAGAAACTCATGTCCTTTTAAATTAAACAATCTGGCCAATTTTCCAATTACCAGACTATTCTCAGGAATACCCAGTCTTTTGCGAAAAGCCGCTCTGATCGCTGGATCTTTTTTATAATGCGTAAGATCAATACCGCTATAGATTTTTACAAATTTTTCTTTTGCCGCGATTTTATTCCGCACAGCTTCATCAATAATTGACTGCGATACGCAGATTATTGTTCGCGTAAAACGCGCCGCGAATTTTTCAAGAAAAATATAAAATTTATTAGCCAGATTGCTTTGGCCGGCGAAAAAAGGCAAGCCATGGATTGTATGAATAATAATCCTGACTCCGGCCAGCTTAGCCGCCAGTCGGCCTAATATCCCGGCTTTTGAACTGTGAGTATGGACGATATCAAACTTGTTTTTTTTTATAAACGAATAGATTTGGCAAAAAGCAATTAAATCAAAAAGCGGATTGATATTTCTCCTAAGAAATGAACACAACTCAAGATTAAAACCGCTGGATTTATTCAGCAATTCTCCTTCCGGGCCCCAAGACGGTCCGGTTAAAAGCGTAATTTCATAGTCAGGAATTCGGTTTAAGCCTGTTATGGTTAATAAGGTGTTTTCCTGCGCGCCGCCGACAATCATGCGGGTAATTAAATGCAGTACGCGGATTTTGCTTTGTTTTGCTTTCATAATAATAAACCTGCTATTTTGTTTTGGGATTCTGATTGTTTATTTTTTTAGATACTCAGCTGCTGGGGCAAAAAGCAGCAATAATCCTGGAAAAATTTATTGATTTCTCAGCTCAATAATCTGGATTTTGCCATCTTCCATTATAATAACCTGGGTTTTCTCGATATCCACCACGGTTTTTCCCTCAATTAAATCCCCGATCTTCACAACATTTGAGTTTATGATTGCTGAAGGAATTTTATCATCCCAGAGGATGCCGCTTAATCTTAATTCCACAGCGGGTCTTTTCTGTAATACGGTTTTTATCTGCTCCGGGTTTTTAGACGAGAGAAATGGATCACGAATCGTATTGACCTTGATTTCCGGTTCAAGCAAATCTTCAATTTTTCCTTGTTTCCCAATAATCGGAACCGGTAATTCAGGTTCAATCTTCGGAACAATAGAAATCACCACGCTGTTTTTATTTTTTAAAGAAATAATCCAATTATTAAATAAATGGTTGCTGATCAAGACGCAAATTATTAAAATAACAACCAAAGCGATTTTTTCATTAGTCGAAAAATGCTTTGCCGCCATCTGATTTAAAATTTTCAGTACCTGGTTTTTATTTTTCGCTATTTTATTCATTTAGCCTACCTGGCGAGTATTGAAAGATTCAGCCTGATTCCCAAATTCGGTCTTTCCCTGATATCAATATAAATGCTTTCCGGAAATATCGGCATTTCTTTTATGCGTTCCAGAAAATCCAGCAGATTCTGAAATCGGGAATTAACTTCCATGTTTAAAGACATACTATTATAATCCTGCTTCAAAGTAAACTCTTTTGGTTCCAGAGCCTTGATATCAAAACCCACATCATAAGACAGCCGCGCGATCTGTTCCAGTATTTTAGAAAACTGATTTTTATTGGCCAGTTTACTTTCATATTTTTCAATATCCCCTAGCAGAAAGTTCTTTTTTGCCTGAATCTTGCTTAATATTGCTTCATCGGTTTTAAGATCCGGGTATTCCAGGGTTTTGATTATTTTTAAGGTGTCATCCAATGTAAGCAGTTCAGATTCCAGGCCTTCAATTTTTTGGGCATGAGGTTTATAGGCATGGTCATAATAATAGCCCAGACATAAAGCAATCACCCCGATGATCGCGATTACTTTGTACTTTGTCTGAATATTCGGCAAACTGATTGAGGGCATGTCCATATTTATTTTTTTCCCACGGTTATTTTAAAATAAGTTGTAATAACAGTACTGCTTTTCGCGTCTGCTTTTTCTTCAACTGACTCAAGCATCACACTGCTGAAATAAGGCAAAGCTTCCAGTTTGCGCACAAGTTCCAAAACAATTATATTGCTCTGCCCCGCGCCTTTTAAAACAATTTTTTTATTTTTTTCTTCCAAAGTGATTGAATCCAGCCAAACTCCTTCAGGGATGTTTTCACTTATCCCATAAAAAATTTTAATCCAGGTACTTTGATTTTCCGGTAAAGATTTAAGGAATTTTAATTTCCTTTCAAAATCCTGCTGTTCTTTCCAATTGCTGATAATCGCCTCTTTAGCGACTTTTTCCCGGGTAAGGTTTTTCTCAGTATCAATTAAACGCGCGTATACTAAGAAAAGAGCGAGGATAAGTATTACCGGAATTATTTTGTACAAAGCTTTTTTCAGGCCCAGGCTTTTATCTTTACGCAAATCAGTAGGCATCAGATTTATCCGCTTGGCATTACCGCTGTTCAAAGCCGCGCCAATAGCTATCGCGAAAAACGCGGAAAAATCATCAATATTCTCAAAAGCTTTTTGATTAAACAATAAACCATTCAGCGGCATGCCTATCTCCGCGTAGATTCCTAGTTCTTCACTTAAGAATTTATCCAGATTAATCAGCTTTGATGTTCCGCCATAGATAATCAGCCGATCAATTCGTTCAATATGAAACTGCGCTTTGTAATAACCAAATGATCTATCCATTTGTCCGGCAAGCTGTTTCAGAGTTTCGGCAATGGTAGAATAATAAGCCGAAGATTCACTTAAGCCATAGCGGAGTTTAAGATTCTCCGCTTCTTCAGCTGAAAGGTTATGATCCTTTTGCAATGACTGAGTAATGCTTTTGCCGCCAAAAAATATTTCCCGGGTAAACCGGAGAATATTTTTCGTAAAAATACTGATTTTTGTGGAACTGGCGCCGATATCAACTAAAGCAATGGTATCATCTTCTTTCCATTGATTTGATTTTTGAAATGTATTCCACAGGCAAAAAGCCGGAATATTAATTGAGCTTACGCTTAGTTTATTTTCCGTATATTTCTGAATAAACTGATTTATTTCTTCATTCTGTGCGGCGACAACTTCTAATTCCAGATTCTTGGCTCCGGCCCGGATCGTTTCACCGGAAACCAGAAAATCCACGGTCGCGGTATCAATCGGAAAAGTAATATTTTGTTCCATTTCCCAGCGCACTGATTCTTTTAATTCTTCATCCGGCATTAACGGTAAGCTGATATTTTTAATGTTTAAAGATGGCGCGGAAATAATTGTCTGTACTTTTTTTATACTGATATTCAGCTGGGAAATTGCTTTTTTTAAAGCCGAGTTTATTCTTTTTTTCGCGTCCTCCGGAGTTTCCTCGGCAGCAGGCAAAGGAATTTCCGCGCAGGCAAGACTAAGCAAACGCGTTCCGATTGGAGCTTCTTTGAGCACAGCTATTTTAATTAAATCAGCACCAATATCAATGCTTGCCAGTTTTTGCCCTGGTTCAAACAGATTGATTTCCTGATCTAAATTGCCTTTTATTTGCTTGATTTTAGGTAGCATTATTACGGCCCTGTCATTTTCGACAAACCAGTGGTAGCAAACACATTAATAATCACCTGGTCTGCTGAATTCTTCCCCTTTATATAAATTTGAACTGCGGGATCAGCCTGCCCCTTAGGCATAAATGTGGTATCCACAGCCTGCGTAATATCATTGTTAAGCGTTCTGGTGGCAACCGTTGCGATTAAAGCATTTGTGCCGGAATCTCTTTGCTGGATTATATATGAATCATTGTTTAAATCAAAGACAAATCCATAATTATGATGTTCAATAATTGCCAGCTGGCGATACGAACGAAAATCAGAAACCACTTTCCAAGCATCACTTTTTAAAGAAGAAAACTGGACATAATCCCGAAACAAAGGAATGCCCAATAAACTCAAAACACCAATAATTGAAATAACACTCAGCAGCTCAATCAAACTAAACCCGGAATTTGCTTGAATACCGGATGAAAAATTAGGTGTTTTATAATGTGATTTTTTTTTTAACATATTTAATTAAAAGGGTTTCCGTGTTTAATTTTATCATTAAGTGCGATTAACTGTCAAGTAAAGTTTTCCCTCGATAATTGGCTTGACATTCGATCAGGCAAATGGTAAAATCAATTCAAGAAAAATTTGACCATAAATCATGGAAAATAGTATAGTTACCTATTTTTCGCGTAATTAATTTATCATAAACTGATTAGGTTTTTTGCTTATTTACTACCCATATGGTTGCCAATGATAAGCCCAGACAGTCTATTAACTAAACTGAGAAAATATTTAGCTTTCTCGCTTTATCATAACCTCGCCAAAACCAACTGTCAATCAGGGTTTTCTTATATTGAAGTGCTGATGGCAGTAATGATTTTGGCTATGGCTCTTATTCCCCTTTTATCGCAATTTTATATTGGCTTTCAAGGCAATATAAATGCCGAGCTGGTTACTCAGGCTGCTGATTTAGCAGATGATCTGATGGAGGAAATCAAAGGCCGCCGGTTTGATGAGAATAAATTTCCCGATGAACCTGTAAATCTGAGTTCTATTGGCCCTGATTTTGGGGAAAATCCGAATAATCGCTCAACTTTTGATGATATTGATGATTATAATAATTGGAGCAAGCATCCGCCCCAGAGTCTAGATGGCCTGGTTTTAACTGATTTTAAGGATTTCACGAGAAGTGTAAGCGTTAAATATGTCAGGATAAATAATAATACCTGGGAACCATCAGGCTCACCAACATATTATAAAGCAATCACCGTAAGCGTGGCGCATCCCAAAATCAATGATAAAACAATGGAAACAATTATGTCCCATTATTAAAAAAATGAAATTGAAATTAAAAAATAAATCAATTTATAATTGTTGGCAAAATATAAGCGCTGAATTTAAGCTGAATAAATCAGCAATGAGTCTGGTTGAGCTTTTATGTACAGTAGCGATTCTTGCTTTGATCCTCTATCCGATTTATGAGTTTTTGCGTCAAGGCGCTTTATCCTGGGAAACCGGAGAAAATAAAACCGAAGTTATTCAAAACGCGCGAATCGGACTGGATAAAATGTGCGATGAAATCAAGCATAGCCGGGAGTTTTATACAATCACGGCTAATCAAATCCGGTTTTGGTACGCGGATACAAATGATAATAAAATTGCTGACAACAATGAAATCCTGGCTTTTACCTGGGACGGAACATCCGGTACTGATTTATTGAGAAAGTTTGACTCGGAAACAGCGGCTTCGCCTTTAGCTAATTATGTGGATTTATTTGAGCTTAAATACTTTGATAAAAACTCTGTGCAGACTACCAGCCCAGGCAATGTTTTTTTTATTACCGCGACTCTCCGAATAAAAAAAACCAGTAAACTTACGGAGTATAAATCAATCATGCGCAAAGCAATTCATCCGAGAAATATCCAGTAGCTTTAGCAATTTAAGGACTAAAATGAAAAACTTTAATTTAGCTAAAATCAAGCAAGCGATTATTAATCCGCTGTTTATTCCGCGCGAAAAAAGAAACAATAAAGGCATTGCTTTGCTTTTAGCTTTGATCGTGATGGTCATCCTGTTTATGCTCAGCACCACTTACCTGTCCTCAATGCTTAGTGAAAGCGGTATTGCCCGCAATCAGGAAAACGGGGAAAAAGCTTTTTTTGTGGCAGAAGCCGGGATTGATCGGGCGATGCGTTTGATTGTGGAAACCCCGGAAGCTGATAGCATGCCCTGGTCTTATCAGGAAAACATGACTGATGGTTATTATATTGTCACGGTTGCCATAGCCGCGGATATTGGCGAGGATTTTGTCCGAATTATTTCCACTGGCTATGTGGGCGCTGCCCAGCGGACTACGGAAGCGGTTATTTATCTCTGTGCCTGGAAATTTCTGTTAATGTCTAATACTAATATTACTTTTAGCGATACGGCAACTGGCAGTTTAGACGGTGATATTCACGCCAACAATAGTGTATTAGGCTTGGGAATTCAATCCGGTCTGTATTATGTAGATGGTTCAAGAGATCAGAATTCAAATTCAAATGTTCGTTTTGATATTAAGAATGAAACCGGAGCAGCTTTGAGCCTGACTCAATTAACCGCAACCTGGACTAGTCCTGTTGCTTATTATAGCGAAGTCATTATCAAAGTATCCGGCGGAACAAATTATGGCACTGTCTGGGATCTGTTTGATAATGGCGGCAACCGCGCTGCCAGCGGCCAAATGGTTAACTTTGATGAACCAGTGATTATTCCCAATATGGCTACGACTGAGATACGCCTGGAAACTTTTAGCACCCGGCTTAGCGGAAATGCTAATCCCCAAGCTGATATGGATAATACGACTTTTAATGTGACTTTTTCCGATGGATCGACTTTTTATCCCATCAGTGTCGAACTTGCCTCCAGTCCTTCGGCTGATGACCTGGAAATTGATGGGGAACTAACTCAAGGCTCTCAAGGTGATCCTTTAGTCAGCATGCCTGTTGTGGATATGCTGGCCTATCGCAACCGGGCCACTAACTTTGTCGAGGGTGATTTTACGTTTAATGGCTATGATAAGTTTGTTGATTCTAATTCTTCCGGCACTGCTTATTATCAAAGGGAAAGCTATTATATAACGGGTAAAGCGACAATTAATAGTTATTATATGAATTTAAATTTCCCGCAATGCATGATCATTGCTGTGGGCGGAATCGAGATCATCAATGAATATCGCCCCTCTGGCCTGGATTATATTGAACTGACAAGATTAGCTAATACCAACAGCGCCGTGGAATTTCAAATTAAAAACACTACTGATGCGCCGATTACCATAACCGCCATGTCTGCCTCTTGGTCTTCCGTTTCAGTACTCGGAGCTTATGAAGAAGTCCGAAGTCAAGTCCAGGGCCAAGCCGGATTTACTACCAACTGGAGCTATCCACCGCCTTCCGGCCGGGCTGCTGATGGTCAAATCATTGCTTTTAGTCCGACAATTACTCTGAATCCCGGACAATCCGCGGCTATGCAGATCAATAATTTCCGCAACTTTACCTGGGGTGGCGGTAATCGCGATATGGATAATTCAATATTTAATATTACTTTTTTTGCTGGAGATCAAAGCTATCAGACCATGGTTTTACGTGCCGGAGAACTGATTACTCCGGCTGGCGGTAGAATTTATTTTCGAAAATGGAATCCAGAGTATCCGACCTTAATTACTAAAGACGGCGATATTAGGGAAAGCGGAGTAACTGATCCCAATGACAGAGACTTTGACGGAATATTGTTTTCGGAAAAGGGAATTATTGATCTGGAAACTTTTAAGCTTGAGGGCTGTATTGTGGCCAATGATATTATTTTAAAAAAAGAACTCGATTTAATTTATCGTCCGGTTATGGTCCCTGACCCGCCGCCGGATTTTATTGCCGGAATTTCTTTTATAAAATGGCAGGAAAACTATTAATATTAAAACTTATGCTTAAACAATTAGTTAAAATAATGCAGGAAAAAAAAGCCGCTAGTATGCATATGAGTGCTGGGCTGCCGGCTTTATTTAATATTGACGGAAGATTGATTCCGGAAAATTCTCCAAAAATTGACGCCCGGCAAATTGATGCTCTGGCTGATTCTTTAATGAATTCCGCTCAGGCTAAACTATTTGCCCAGGACAATTCCGTAAATTTTACTTATATTCTCGATTCAATCGGCAGAATCAGAATAAATTTTTATAAGCAAAAAGGTTTAACTAATGGCATATTCCGCGTGCTTAGCGAACATACTCCGACAATTCCGGAACTTAATTTACCGCGAAATATTAGTAAGCTCATGGAATTAAAAAAAGGTTTAGTTATTCTCGGCGGTCCGGCTGGCTGCGGTAAAACCAGTACCTTAGCCGCGATTCTCGATGTTTTAAATCAAAAACGCGGCTGTCATATCATTACTTTGGAAAATCCGATTGAATATTTTTTTAAACCAAATAAAGCGCTGTTCTCGCAAAGAGAAGTCGGCACAGACTTTGCCAGCTTTCCCCGCGCTCTGCGCGAGGCAATTCGCCAGGACGCGGATGTGATTATGATTGGCGAAATGCGTGACATGGAAACCATTAGCATTGCTTTACAGGCAGCGGAAACCGGAATCCTCGTTTTTGCTACCATGGCGACCACTGACTGCATTCAGACAATTACCCGCTTAGTTGGCGCGTTTCCGGCAAATACACAGCATCAAATTCGAACCCAACTCTCAGTTGTTCTCCAAGCCATAGTTTGTCAGCAATTAGTTATGCGCCATGACAATATTGGCCGGGCACCGGCTTTGGAAATCATGTACTCCACCCAAGCGATTCAGAATTTGATCCGGGATAAAAAATATCACCAGATTTATTCAGCAATGGAATGCGGCAAAGAGCAAGGCATGCAGACTCTGGATCAGTCTTTACAAAAACTTTATCAGGAAAATATAATTTCTGATTTAGAAGTTGTAACTAAATCGGTTAAACCGGAGCAACTACACAATAAACTTGTCAGTACTAATATTCCCTTTCCTGAAGAAATTGCCGGCCTGGATTTTGTTGATCTGGGTGAGGAAATGATTCCTTTGGAAAATAAAATGATCAAATATCGGGCTAATTTCACTCCCGGACAGGAAAGCTACTGGACTTCTTCGGCCAGCGTGGTTTTTCAAGACCCGGGAATGATTTTAACCAAACTCTCTGGTTCCGGCGCTAATCGCTTTTATGTTTCTGATTTTAATATAGTTAGTAAAAAAGTTTCTCCCTTTGAACTGCCGCACAGATTACTGCTCAGATTTAAAATTGAATTTGAGCCAAAAGATATTTCAGCTGAAAACAAGCCTCTGGTTTTAAAACTATTTACTTTACCGGAAAAAGACAAGCCAGCCAGTTTTGTTAAAACAAATTCTAATTACCCGCTTAAGCTTGATGATCACTGGCATGCCTGTGTTATAAATATTCCGCCGGAAGCCGCGGGTAAATTGTTGAAAATAGTAATGTTTGAGTTTCCGGAATTCTTGACAAAGGTATTGATAAGCGATATTATATTTTTCTAAGGAGAAGATCTTATGACAATTTTCGATTTAATTGACGAAGTAACCGAAAAACATGCTTCGGATTTACATTTAGTCGCCGGAGCTGCTCCGGCCATGCGGATTAATGGTGAATTATATTTTTCCGATAAAGAAAAACTTACTCCCGATGAAGTTAAACGCCTTACATATGAAATTTTAAGTGAGCCGCGCCGGGAAAAATTTGAAAAAGAAAATGAGCTTGATTTTTCCTATTCTTATTTAAATGAAAAACGTGATCTATTTTGCCGATTTAGAGTTAATCTTTATATTCAGCGCAACAGTATTGCCTTGGCTTTAAGATTTATCCCTAATCAGATTTTAAGTTTTTCCGATTTAGGCTTGCCTCCGATTTTAAAAGATATTGCCCGCAGACGCCGCGGACTGATTCTGGTTACCGGATCAACCGGCTCCGGCAAATCAACAACTTTAGCGGCAATTGTGGATTTGATTAATGCTGAGCGCAGTTGTCATATTATTACCTTGGAAGATCCGATAGAGTATTTTCATTCCCATAAGAAATCATTGGTTTCCCAGCGGGAAATTGGTCAGGATACGGCCTCGTTTGCCCTTGCCTTAAGAGAAGCTTTGCGCCAGGATCCGGATGTTATTCTGGTTGGGGAAATGCGCGATCTGGAGACAATCAGTATCGCGATCACGGCAGCGGAAACCGGACATCTAGTGCTGGCTACACTGCATACAACTGATGCTGTGCAAACCATTGATCGGATTATTGATGTATTCCCCCCGCATCAGCAGCAACAGGTACGCACTCAGATTTCGATTACTCTCCAAGCAGTTGTTTCCCAGCAATTAATCATAAAATCTGATGTGCAAGGCCGCGTGCCGGTTGTGGAAATTATGGTGGTTAATTCGGCAATTAGAAACCTGATCCGGGAAGGCAAAACCTATCAGATTTATTCTGTAATTGAAACCTGTCGGGAACAAGGCATGCAGACTCTTGATCAGGCTTTACAGGAACTGCTCAACCGCAAACTAATCGGCACGGATGAAGCAATGCAGGTTACACGTGATCCGGAAAATCTAAAAAAGAAATTAAATAGCTAATAGTCAATGGCTAATAGTAAAAGCGCTTCGACTTCGCTCAGGATAAATAAAAAAATATAAAAAAGTTTGATTTTTATTTTATTTTTGTGGTTTTTGGTTTAGTTAGGATTTAGAGTTTTTAAAAACTATCGACTATTAGCTATTGACCTTGTGTCCTTGTGACGCTGTTTACTTTAATTCTTTTTCACTAAACACTTCAGCGGAAAAAATAAATATCCGCGCTCCCTGTTTCCAATCGTCTTTGTTTAATCCGGCTTTTACACAGGTTTGCTCCAAAAACTGCTCTCGTGTCCACTTATACTCAGTTGCTACCTGCGGCAAAAGTAATCCGGAATTATTACCTTTACGAATTATCAAACCATGATTGCCTACTTCTATCTGCTTTATATCGGTAATTTGCTCAATTGGACTCATCACCGATATTTCCAGTTTAATATTATCCAGTTCTTCTGCTTTCAGTGGAGTAAACCGTGAATCGCGGATGGATGCCTGTATTGCCATATCATTGACCACATTAATCAAAGGCTGCTCAGCTTCAATCAAACCAATACAGCCGCGCAAAGCAACATCTTTATATATAGTTACAAAAGCTCCTCTATCCTCCCTTAGCTGAGGATCATCAGTCATGACAATATGCCTTTGGTTGTTTTTTACAATATTAACAATCGCGTCACGGGCAATACTCAATAATTCTTTTTTTTGATTGCTGTTAAGCATTAGGCTACTCCTTTGATTTAAGTTATCTGCTGGTTTGCCGGGTTTTGTAAAAATTATTGCCGCGTAACCAACAACTTTGTTTTTATCTGGATTTTGAACATAATCAGAATCAGCGGATGTGGCATAATTAAGCAGCTGAACATTATTCGCGTCTATATTCCGCATTATCTGGATTAAAGTAATTACCGCGGCTGCGCCGCAAAGCTCGCTTTTTTCTTGTTTGACAGAATCAAACAACTCCTTTGGCTGCAAATTCAAGATCCAGTTTAATGTCCGATGATCAATTTGATTTGCTGTCTGCTGATCATGATAATGCGATAAGTCAGTGCTGGCAATTACCAACACATCTTCTCGATTGGCAATCAAAGCAGCTAAAGCCTGGGCTAAAGTTTCGGTTATCTCATAGGATACTTGGGGTATGAGAATCGGAACTATTTTAAAATTATGCTGCGTTTTTTGTAAAAAAGGCAGCTGCACCTCAATCGCGTGCTCCTTGGCAAAAACATCCGGATTAGATTGGAACAATTTTGGGTTATTTTTGATTAATTTTTCGGCAAACAGCTGATCAATGTTTACCAGCCCTAAGGGGGTTTGAAAAGCGCCTTGGCTGTAGATAGCCGCGGAATCAAGATTAAAATAATGCGACGGCGCGAGAATTATTATAGTTTTATATTGTTTACTGCTGATTGCCTGATAGTTTTTTGCCGCGACTTTTCCCGAATAAATATATCCGGCATGCGGACTGATCAGTCCATAAATCCTTTGATCAATTATTGGGTTTCCTGCTGAACTAAGCAGAAAATCCAGAATATTATTTAATTCCTTTGGATCCGCGGGATAAAACCCTCCTTGGACATTTGAAGTTTGGATATTAATTTGCTTGCCCGCAGCTTGCTGGGAATTTAATTGGTCACCTGCCCAGCAGGATATCAGGCTAATCAGCAAATAATTAAAAACTAATCCACCAATAACTACACCGCGTAGCCATAAACCAAGTTTATCATTAAAAATCGCGAATCTCCCCCCCCCATACTATCCTTGTCTTTTTTGAAATTAGCTCAAACTAAATTCTTTAGATACGGCCTTAGCCAGGTTTTTATAATAACTAAGCTGGTAATTCCCGCCAGCACAACTATAATTGCTCTTAAACCAGCTTGATTTAAAAATAAAGCTAAAGCCATGCCTGCTGCCGGAGGATGTTCGGTATTGGTGATTACCATTAGAAATATAGACAATCCCACAGCAATCGCGCAAAAGATAACTGCTGAATGTTTATCTAAAAAGTAAATATTCTCCACCAATCCCGAAATAGAGATAAAATAGCACAAATTTCCGATAATGACCCCAATCAGGTATCCGCCAACCAGACAACGAAAGCTTGATTCTTTAGCATGGGGCATTGTAAACGCGATAAACGAACTTGCGCCCAAACTCGCGATAACCGCTGAATTGGAAACAGGATCAAGCACTAAAAGAATAACAAACACTACTGCTGTTGCTAATAAGCTTTGCAGTAAAAATCCGAGTTTATTGGTTTTAAATTTTTCGTCTAAGATTTTTAGCATCTAATCTAAATCAATCCGTGAATTTTTTGTTTTTAAAAATGTTTTTAAGCCTAAAGCAAATAAAAGCAGTCCAAAACTAAAAAATTTTAAATCACGCCAAGGCATTTTAAATCGCGCTCTTCGGAGAATCACCAGTGCTCCATTATAAGGAGCAATCCAACTGCCGCTGGTTTTATAACAAACTGTTCCATTAAAATTGCTTTTAAAATCATAAGTTCCTAAATGATAATACTGCCCTTGTTCTGTGCCATTGCGCCATGACCCAAAGCGAAAATCATTTTTCCAGGTTGTATCAATTGCTTTATTATTATCAGTGATATTAACACTTAATTGAAAATCTTTGTTCTCAATCCGCCGATCAGGTATTTTTAACCAAAAAGAAAGATGTTCATTTTGCGCGGCAATAAAGTTACCGCAAGCCAAATCTTTTTTCTGCCCGGTTAATTTAATGGTAAAAGTATAGACATCATCATATCTGCTGTGAGCAATCTGAATTATCCCAAAAACAAAACTGGTAATTATGACCGTACCGCTGATAATAATCGCGATTACCGCCAAAACTAGTTTTTCTTTTTTATACATAATTACCTTTTAGCTTGTCGCTGTTTGCTCAAATTCAATGAATTATTATGATTTTAGCATATTTAACACCTAAAGTGAAGTTTCTTTTTTAGTGGGGGCAGGATTTTAATTTATGGTAGGAGATAAATCTAGGCTTGTTTTTAAAGCAATAAGCTAAACATCGGAATTATTATCTAAATACTTAAGAATGACTATGTCTATACTTAATTACCCTTACCTTTTCAATTGTAATCAGCCCCTCTTCTACCGTCTGATCAAGGAAAGGCAATAGTTTATTTATATTCTCTTCTGTATCTACAATTTCAATAATCACTGGCAAGTCTTCGGATATTCGCAATATCTTAGCAGAGTGCATACGACTATCAGCCCCAAAGCCCATGATTCCACGAATCACAGTTGCTCCCGCGAGCTGTAATTCTCTGGCCTGAAAGACTATTTGTTCATAAAGCGGCTTTCCTTTGTATTTATCTGACTCCCCAATAAAGATTCTTAACAGCATTCCTTCTTCAGGTAATTTTATCATTTATCCACCCTCTTAACGCACCGCGTCAAATATGTAACGACTTAAAAAATATCCGGCAAAAACAAGTATCATCCCAAGTAAAAAACTTGCCAAAACATTTATCGCGAAAAAATTATACTCACCATCTCGTAATAAATGAAAGTTCTCAATAGAAAAAGTTGAAAATGTCGTAAAGGAACCAAGTACCCCGATAAAACAGAAGAGTTTAATATTTTGGGAAACAATTACTGACTCAAAAGCGCCCCAGAGGAATCCGATTATCAATGCCCCTATTAAATTAACGCTTAGGGTGCCCCAGGGAAACCCCCCATTAAGAAAGCGCTGAATCAAACCGGAAATCCAATAACGCAACAATGCTCCGGCTGCGCCGCCTATCCCGATATAAAGATACCTGAGCATGAACTAATTTCTCCGTTATTTTTTATTAGAAGTTATCAGATAAAAACAAACAATAACTTACTTATTAAAATTTCCACTCCTGCTGGTCAATCGGGCCATGGTATTTTTCCCAGCGGCGGACTCTGTCCACTATCCGCTGCTGACGAGTATTCACCTTATTCAAGGAATTATCTTTTCTGATTTTATTCACAAACCAGATATCATGTTCTGAGGGTTTTTTCGGACCTTTCATAATAAAGAATTATATCACAGAATATTGTTTTGTAAAATAAAAGCCGCGCTCAAACCCAAACTATCTTCTGGTTCGTTTAATTAGGTTTTTTATCCAAACTCTCCTGGCGTTCCAGAGTCCGGATATTTACCGAATCAACCAAAGCCAGATACTCGACAATCCCCACGATTTCCTTGGAATTCGCGTTTTTCACAATCGGTAAATATTCGATTTCTCTTTTTTCAAAAATATCAAAAGCTTCTCTTAGCGGCTGATCAGGGTAAAGGATTTTTCTTACTGGTTCAGCTAAATCGCGGGCTAAAATAACATTAATTCAAATAAAACACCTCAATTAATTAGGATAAGTACTTGACTTGTAGATTATTAAATAAAGATATTTCGTAGAATTCTATTTCGAGCGTTGCACATTGGAAAGAATTTCATTAAAATCATAGGTTGGCCTGCCAACCATCCGGCCATAGCGGTCAAATACCCGCACATCAGGAACACTGTTGATCGAAAACTGTTTAGTTACCGGTGTTCCCCATTTAATAATATTCACTTTGCGCAAATACACGTCTTTGTCGCTTTTAGCGAGTTTTTCCAAAAACGGGGAAAGTTTTTTACAAGGAGGACACCAATCAGCATAAAAATCAATAATCGTTATTTTTCCAGGCACAAGAATCTGATCAACAGTTATTTCTGCTCCGCCATCGTTAAATACCATTATCGGCTGACCAAGTTTTTTCTGGGATTCAGCGCTTTGCTTTTCATCCAAAGTCACCCATTGGCCTTGATGCTGCACCAGTCCTTTTTCTTTCTGCTGGGTATTAAATTGATTTTCTTCTTTGCGGATTTCTAAACGCTGACTAAAATCCTTATCCAGACTGTCCACTTTACCATCAACAATCACAATCATCCCTCCGGGATAACTAAGAATTTCTTCATTACCGCTGGTCATGGATCCGGATGGTTCACCAAAAGCAGCAACAACTTCCTGACGCGAGCTGCCGACTTCGACAAGCGCGAAAGCAGCTATGGCAAAAAATGCCTGTATAAAAGCGCTGATTATGAGTATTGCGATATGTTTTTTCATTGAAAAATATTATAACACAATTTTTCTGATTATATCAGAATTTTTTAGATCATTCGGTAAATTGGAAAAACACGCGAGAATCAACGGTTTATTTCCGGTATTTTTTAAGGCATGGGCAATCCCGGGTTCAATCTTAATCACAATTCCCGATTCTCCTTCAAAATGTTTGAATGTCGGCTGTTCGGCTTTTTTCTCCTGATAACCAAAAATCCAGGCATCCGTATACAGCACCATCATAAATTCTTTTCGTTTTTCATGTAAATGATTACCGCGGACAGCTCCCGGTAAAATCGTGGCCATGTGAATTTCTTTGATTTTTTTCATAAAATCAAAAGTTTGTAGCGGAAGTGAAAAACTTACTCCCCGATCATCACTATGTTCTTCTAATTGTTCAATTTTGATTGTTTTTTTAGCCATTGCAAACCTCCTTTTATTATTTCTAAATATAAACCCACAATTTTATTCAATGGCTAAAATAATTTTTTTACAGTTTAAGCATTTATAACCATTAACAAATGGTCTGGATAAAGTTAAATTTGTTTTCCGGCTGTCAATGACTTGTCCGCCAACTGCCCATAGGCCTAGAAATAATTTTTTCTTTTCATTCATCCATTTCAAAGCATATCTATCGCCCACTAATTTCCCTTTTTCTGTTTCAGAACCGCAAATTGGACATTTCATTTTTAATTTTCTCCTTAAATAATTAATCACTCTGCTGATAATCCGCTTGCCGCTCATAGAGCTGTTAATAATGGTATGGTTAGCTAATGAAGTTGCTCTAGGCTAATTAATTTTCAGAGGCAATCACTTCTTTTATTTTTGCTTAATTATAATATCAGCTCCATTAAAATCATTTGGGTATAAACTTGCAGGAACTTTATGCTCGTTTTTAAAATGAAGATATACTTTCATACGAGCACATTCCGAATAGAAACTAAAACATAAACGATTTTTCATCAATGCTTGTCTTTCTTTCGATATGCGCATTTGATTATTAAAAAATGTACACGTTTCTTTTATCGGGCAAGCCATTATACCATCCTTTCTAATTCTAGCAATTAATAAACAAACTTCTATTCTTAGTATTAGTTTAGCATGTTTTAACTCAATAATCAAAAACATTCTATAAAAAAACAGTCTATTTTTTCTTTGGCCGTCATTTTTTTCACAGGTAGTTACATAAAAAGGGATAGTCATTTGACTATCCCTTAAGTTTTTCTATATAAGTAAAGTTTTAGCTTTTTTTCTTAAATCCAAGTAAGCCTAATAATGCTGGACCAAATAATAACAATGTTGCCGGCTCTGGCACCGAGTTGCTATTGTCATGCTCAATAACTCTTATTCCATCAAACATACCATAGACATCAATAGTATCTGTTCCTGCCCAATACCCGTTACAGGTAATTAGTCTTAGACGATAAGTATCGGCTTGCGGTGCAGAATAACTCCAAAACTCCCAACCAGTATTGCTATCACCATTATGTATAGAACGATACCACTGACCAGCAATCCCATGGCTATTGTAAATAGACATCGTAGCGTAATCATTAAAAGGCATCTGATCCGCACTATAAAAAGCCGCCCACCCTTCTAAAACATCTCCAGCATTCAAATAAAAATCCTGCTGTAAAATAGAATCACCACCATTACTTGGCCGCATAAGGTTAAAATAATTTCCTTCTACAGGTGCGAATAAATTCCCCTCGATATTGGCACTAGTAACAACACTAGTCAATGAATGATAACTCGCCCAACCAGTTATATTTCCGGCTTCAAATCCACCGTTTTCTATAATAGTTTGAGACTTAGAATCCCGCACATTTAATCCTAAAACCAAAACAATAATTGCCAAAATAAATACAGATTTTCTATTCATCCCACTCTCCTTTGTTAACTTAAATTACAAAGACAACATATGTTTATATTTTCTAACAAATTTCTTTTTATTAATTCATTTAAATCATTTTTCATCTACCTTCCTCACTTAAGTTTATATTATTAGAAATTTTATTACTTTTAAAATTTACACTATCCTATTAAATCCGTCAAGAACCCAGTATATTACTGTCCTATACTGTCCATTTCAAAGGGGTTATAATTCATCAAAATACATAATAATTGAGATAAACACAATAGAAACATCATCTTTTTTATTACACTCGCTTAAAATAAATATTTAAAAGTGAATTATAAAAAAGATATTTTTTAGAGCATACATTTGTCGATCTCGCAAACCAAACCGGCTCCCCTCCCCACTCCTGATTTGACCTTTTCTTTGGAGTTATAACATCCCCTCGTATTATGTCAATTCCGGGAAGGCAAAACAAATAGAGAAGGCCTTCCCGGTTTTCAGGAAGGCCTCCGGATAAAAATAAACCGCAGCGATTAAATTGATTGAAAAATCATCATACCCTTTTCTACGGCTAATACGCTTTTCATAATCCCGCCTTCTCCAACCTGCAAAACCACCGGCAACACATCCTGTTTTATCACAGGAACATGAACCTCTTCCTTTTGTATGGAATGAGAACGGCGCGGAATCTTCATTCCGGTTACCTTCAACTTCATGGGTTGACTATCAGTAGGAAGCACTTTCAAGATACTACTTACAGGATCAGAAGTTATTTTAAAATTTCCTTCCGCGGTACTAATCAAAACCTCCTTGGAATTTAGCTGCGTTACCGTGCCCTCTATAATAATATACTGCGTATCCGTCGATTCAAGAGAAAGCAGTACCGCATCCAACTCTTGTTTTATCTGATTAACAAAAGACTGTTCCTCTTCGGACAATAGGCTAAAGTTATCCATCTGCAACATCAAATCAAGCCAATTGATCATAAGCTGTACCTGCTGACTAAATCCATCATCTTCCGAAGTCAGTACCACTTCCGG
>JAHITE010000019.1 GCA_018817585.1 Candidatus Omnitrophota bacterium | reverse complement strand
CGCCATTCTCTCCAGTCACATCCTGTTTGGTCAGCCCGGCAAAAACTATCACTCCAGTCAACAATCCTTGGCCGTCATAGCTCTCGCTTAAAAGCTGCTTGCCGGTACTATCAAAAACAGTGCAGCCTACCATCTGCCGCTGCGTGTTATATGTCTGGCTCTGCGTCAGCACTCCAGCATTGTTATAACTGTACAGAGTTCGTCCGATAACTTCACCTTCTGCGCCGTACATCGTGCTTTGTTTAACCTGACCTTTACTGTTCGCAACACTAACTGCGGTTAATTCGCCTGCGCTATTAAAAGACTCTGTTTTAACTAGTCTATTATGCGCGTTATAGCGATAGAGCACTGTGCCGGTCTGCGAGCCATCCATCCCTAAGGTCTGCTGCATCCGCACATTTCCATCAGCATCAATAAAATTATTCGCAATTACCGCGCCATTCTCCCCAGTCACGTCCTGTTTGGTCAGCCCGGCAAAAACTATCACTCCAGTCAACAGTCCTTGGCCGTCATAGCTCTCGCTTAAAAGCTGCTTGCCGGCACTATCATAAACAGTACAGCCTACCATCTGCCGCTGCGCGTTATAGTTCTGGCTCTGCGTCAGCACTCCAGCATTGTTATAGCTGTACAGAGTTCGTCCAATAACTTCACCTTCTGCGCCGTACATCGTGCTTTGGATAATCTGACCTTTACTGTTCGCAACACTAACTGCGGTTAATTCGCCTGCGCTATTAAAAGACTCTATTTTACTTAGATTACCTTGAGGATTATAACGATAATTACTAAAACCGGTTATATCTGTATCTGCTGAAAGAAAAATTGATTTAGCAATTTTTCCTGAATCACTGACAATTCTTTTTTCAACAAGTTCTCCACTACTATTAAAAATATCCTGTATAGAGTAACCTGCCACTGAAGAAGTAACTAACGGCATCAACGACCGCTCATCTCCGATTTCCCCCAACGCCGCACAAGATAAATTTTGTATGGTTTGGTTTTCACTTTCAATGCCTTCCAACAAAGCCGGCACTGCTTCCTTACCCAAGCTCAGCAAACTCTTGAATGCGCTATTTTGAACTGTCGCATCAGTGTCGCCAAGAGAAGCTACCAGAATCTGCGCAGCCGACAAGGAAGGTTGTTCAGCAAGATCTTGAGCAGATATTGGTTGTAACGAAAAGAATGGCACGGTCAGAACTGTTGATGAATCCTGTTCAATTTGCCCTTCCAGTGTTATCGAGTCTATAATTCCTATTTCTTCCAGATTTAAGGCAAAAACTGGCGACGTTACGCAAAGAAATATAGTGACTATTAAAAGCACACTACTTCCCCGTTCATAAAAAAAATAATTATTACCTAACATAATATCCTCCGATTATAAAATAATAAAATTAAAAATAGTAAAGTAAAATTAAATAATAATATAAAATACTTAAAAAATAAACTTGTACCCAACAGCTTCCTGCATCTTCACCCCCCTCCATAAGTTAACTATATAATGTTGCTTTTCCAATGTTCCAGTCTGCGATTAATTCTACAAAAAAAGCAATTATACGATTTAAAACTTCTTATATTATATATATAGTATACATTCTATTCAATTATTATGCAAGGGTCATTAAAGGGGCGCATTGACTTGCAAGGGTCATTAAAGAAAGAAACGGGGGGGTCAAGTCTCTACTTGACTACACCTTACTTTAAAACTGGCATACACCTTCGCCAACTTTTTATCAGCAAGGCATTTTTTCTTTATCCTATCACAATATATCGCTGAACTCTTATAGCTGATATCTCCAAATATTTTCCCAATTTGCCGATGTGGCAACAGACTGCATTCTCTTGCCAAGCATATCGCTATCATTCTGGGTATATTTTCTTGACCTCGCTTTGATTTATATAATTTATCTTCTTCTATCTTAAATACCTTTAATATTTCTCCCTTTATTCTTTTTATTACTGCCTCTGCCCGAATATGCCGACTTTCCGGAATTTCTTCATAATATCTTTCTGATTTGAGATATTTCTCTTTAATCTCATCAATATACTCTTGATCTCCTAAAACCGCGCTTTTAAACACCTGATCACTTTTATCTTCTAGATATTTATTGATATCTTCATCATCTTTTTTCATGAAATCTATATATGCCTGTTTGAAATTTTTCTCTTTTATTTGACTTTTTACTTCGTCTTTATATCGTAGCCATTCCTCCTCTTTTGCTTCGAGATATGCCCCATGACTGCTATATTTATAATCTTTCGCGTTTTTTACTATTCCGGCTTTAATTGGGTTTCGATGGATATATCTTATTAATCGCAACAAGTAGCTGCCTTCCTGGACTACCACCGCCTTATACCTGCCTTTAAATAAGGCTCCTTCATATTTATATTTTTTATTAAATATTTGCGTATATGCTCCATTTACTTGTTTCATAAAATCTGGCAGATTGGCTTCAGGTGTATGAATTAGCAAATGGTAATGGTTAGTCATTAAACAGTAGGCAATAATTTTTACTTTATATATTTCGCAGGCTTCTTTTATTATTTTAATGAATTTCTCGTAGTCAGCATCTTCTCTGTATATTTCTGTTTTACGATGCCCTCTATTCATTACGTGATAGTAGGCTCCTTTAAATAATATTCTTATTGGTCTTGCCATTACAATTCCCCCCTCAATTACTCAAACTCAAGAACTCAAGAACTCAAGAGAGATTATATCATTAAATCACACTTGTAGTCAAGTAGAGACTTGACCCCGCTAACTCTATCATAATTATCTTCAAACCTAACAATATCATCTTCTTCCAAATAGCCGCCTGTCTGAACTTCAATAATTGTTACTGGCTTAGAATAAGGATTAGTAATCCTGTGTTTACGGCCTTTGGCAATAAACACACTTTCATTGGCTTTAAGTAATATGGAATTATCGCCGCAAACTATTCGAGCCGCTCCGGAAACAACCACCCAATGCTCACTGCGCTTTAAGTGTTTTTGCAGTGATAATTGCTGTTTAGGATTAACCACTACTCTTTTTATTTTATAAAAAGGCCCTTCTTCTAAAACAATGTATTTACCCCAGGGACGGTAAACTGTTGTATGGAATTTGGTTAATGAAGATTTTTTCTCTTTTAATCTGTTTACAATTGTCTTTACATCCTGCGAACGATCTTTATCCGATATCAGCAAGGCATCCGGAGTATCAATCACGATCAGATTATTTACTCCCACTGTAGCCACAAATTTGCCTTCACTTTTAATAAACGAATTATGGGTATCTACTGTTGAAATATCTCCGGACAGGACATTGCCGTCTTTATCTTTTTTTGAGATTTGATGCAGCATATGCCAGCAGCCCACATCACACCATTGAAAATCCGCTTTGATCACTGCCTGCTTCGGTGCTTTTTCCATAACCGCGAAATCAATGGAAATCGAGGGAAATTGGCTAAACAGCTTTTGCTCAAATCCGATTTTGTCTTTTGTTTCAATTCGCTTGCCCCATACTTTATTACTTATATTCCATACATCCGGAGCGAATTTTCCCATATTCTCAGCAATAACTTTAGTATCAAACACAAACATTCCGCTATTCCAAAGATATTTTTTAGTCTTCAGATATTTTTTGGCAATGTCTATGGAAGGCTTTTCCTTAAATCCCGCTACCTGAAAAACATCTGTTTCCAGTTTTTTCCCTACATTAATATAACCATATCCAGTTTCCGGATATGTCGGCACAATGCCATAGGTCACAATATTACCCTGCTCGGCTATTTTTATTCCGGTTTTAAGCAATTGATGAAACCGTTTTTCATCTTTTATCGCGTGATCCGAGGCTAAAGTAACAATAATCACATCTTCGCCAAAACGTTCACGCGCCGCATGGCAAGCCAAAGCAATTGCTGGAGCTGTATTGCGGCTCATTGGTTCCAATAACAACCAGGGATTAGATTTTAAGTTCATTGTTTCCCATTGCGCTTTTATCGAAAAATACAAGTCATCGCGCGTACCAATCATGATATTTTTCGGATTACTGATTTTCAAAACCCGGCTTATCGACTGCTGCAATAAAGAACTGTCTCCCAGTAAATGATGTAATTGTTTGGGAAAACTTGATCGGCTCATTGGCCACAACCTCATACCTTCGCCGCCCGCCATAATATAAAAAACCACTTTTTTCATAATCAGAAACCTTTCCTTTCTCCCCAACTAACAACACTTATCTATGACAGATTCTAAATAATTAAATTTTCTTATACGCGTCACCGCGCGGTAAAATTGCCAAGACAACTACCAGCTTTTTTTCCTGAATAATTTCATAGATCACTCTTAGATCATTCACTCGATACCGCCAAAGCCCTTTTTGGCCTGCTAAGCGCTTTATCCTAGCCGGATAATAAATCGGGTTATTTTCCAGATTCTCAAAACACCGATCTAATTGTTTTGCTGTTTTTGGATCAACTTTGAGATAGTATTTCTCTGCCTGCGATTGAAGTACGATTTCATATTTAACTGTACTCACGCTTGATTTTTCTCCAGCTTACGCCTTTACCCTCACTTGAATCAACCCGGGCTTTATCAATTATTTTCTGTTCAGCGGCGCTAAAATCATCTTCCATCTTTTCCATAACCGCTTTACGGATATACGCGGCTATTGACATATAATCTTTCTTTGCCTGTTCGCTTAAACTTGTGTATAATTTTTCCGGCATGCTGATCATTATCCGTTTATCCATCATTTTCATGACATTCACCTCCTACATCAAAAGTATATCACAATGATATAACATAAGCAAGTTTTCATAATCCCACTTCGCTTGATTCAATACCATAGACAATGGGTTAAAATTACTAAACCAGGAGGTCAATTGGAAAGCTTGACTAGTTCATCACCCCTGCCAAGAAATAAAAATATATTTTATAAATTACACAAATATATTTTTTAAAAACTTCGCATAGAAGCAATCGGCATACGCCAGCCGATACCAAATGCCCGGTCAGTTATTTTTATACCCGGAGCAGCTTGCTTGCGTTTAAACTCCGCTTTATGTACAAGCTTTAAGACTTTTTTCACTTGTTCAGGATTAAACCCATCGCTAATAATTTCCTGTACCGATTTATGCTGTTCAATACAGCGGAATAAAATCGCGTCTAATACCTCATATTCCGGCAAACTGTCTTGATCTAATTGATTTGGCCGCAGTTCAGCACTTGGTGCTTTTTCCATAATAACCTGAGGGATTAGCTCAGTTGCTTTTATTTTATTTACATATTTCGCGATCTGATATACTAAGGTTTTCGGCACATCAGATATAACCGCGAAACCTCCGGACATGTCGCCGTAAATCGTACAATAACCCACTGATAACTCAGACTTATTGCCAGTGGTCAAAAGCATAGCTCCATATTTATTAGATAGTCCCATTAGAATATTACCCCTGATTCTGGCCTGAATATTTTCTTCAGCAAGTCCGGCTTTAAAACCGGAAAATGCCGATTTTAAAGCCTGATCATAGGCTGACATAATCTCTTGGATTGGTAGCGTAATTGTTTTAATTCCCAGATTATCGGCAAGTTTCAGAGAATCATCAATACTCCCTTTACTTGAATAAGGTGATGGCAGTAATACGCCCAGAACATTATCCGCGCCCAATGCCTCGACCGCGATTGCTGCGGTCAAAGCCGAATCAATTCCCCCTGATAAGCCCAGTACAACTTTTTTGAATCCGCATTTCTCAACATAATCATGAGTGCCTAATACCAAGGCTTTCCAGGCTTCAGCCTCAGGTAGACATTCATGGGTTTTAAGCTTTGCTAAATCAGTGCTCAGATCGCAGATCATTATATCCTCAGCAAAAGCCTTGGCTTTGGCAATTAAATCACCTTGTTTATCAAACACACAACTGCGGCCGTCAAATACCAGATCATCATTACCGCCGACTTGATTAACATATACCAGATTTACCTGATATTTTTTCGCAATATTGGAAAGTAGTTTTTCTCTTAATTTTTGTTTGCCCAGGGAAAATGGTGAAGCCGAGAGATTGATTATACATTGCACATTTTTCTGGGCTAAAATCTGCAAAGGATCAATTTTATAGCGCCGGCTGGTAGCAAAATCAATATCATTCCAAACATCTTCGCAGATTGTTACTCCGATTTTTACGCCGGCTAACTCAAACACCCCAGGCATCATCGCCGGCTCAAAGTAACGTTCTTCATCAAAAACATCATATGTCGGTAAAAGCGTTTTATGAAAAGACTGCTCAACTTTTCCTTTATGAATCAGGCTTGCGCAGTTATACAAGGGTTTTCCCGTAGTCTTAAGCACTGGCTCAGCTGTGCCTAAAACAAGCGCCGGATAATCAATTAATTGCCCTGCAATGTCTTTAAGCGCTGCTTGCGCTTGCGTAATAAAAGCCTGATTAAACAACAGATCACGCGGCGGATAACCTAAAAGTGCCAGTTCTGAGCTAATACACAGATCAACCTTATCCGCGCTTTTTTGTTTAACCGCCCTGATAATCTTGGCGCTATTGCCTTGAATATCCCCAACAATCATATTAAGCTGTAATAAAGCAACTTTCATAAATTCACCTATACATATCAATATTCAGTTATTAGCAATTCAGCTAAAACCCCATGCATTATTTCAGCTGGCTTATCATGATTTACAGTTTTATAAAATTGAAACGCTTATCTTTAAGGGCATTATCCTTGACTATCCCTGTATGATATATTACATTTAGAGTAAAATCAGCATAACTATTTAAAAACATTTTATACTTTGCCGCTGAAAAATTATTAATATTAAATTTCACTTCACAAGCTGTTTTATCATTTAAAATAAAATCTGCTTCATTACCACTTTGTGTCCTCCAAAATCTTATATCGTCAGGGGAAAACAATTCCGCGAATTGCTTGAATATAAAATTTTCGTATAAAGGACCAGGATTTTCACGCGAGGCAAGCGGGGTGAAATCTTTAAGAAAAAAATTCTTCAATCCCAGATCCATAAAATATACCTTGGGCATTTTAGTTAATTCTTTCCGCAAATTCTTATAAAACGGCCGAATAAGAACAATATGAAATGACTTTCTCATTACATGCAAATAATTATTTAAGGAAGTCTGAGATATATTAAGTGTATTAGAAAGTTCATTAACATTAAGCAAGCTTCCTGCTTGAGAACTTAGCAGCTTAAAAAGTTCATAAAATTTATTAACTCTCTTAATATTTGCTTCCAGCACATCTTTTTTTATATAGGATAAAGCTATTTCTTCTATTATCTCCTTTTTCCTGGAAACATCTTTTTCTAAGACAACCCTGGGATACCCTCCAAAAATAAGCAGGCTGTTGATACAAGCACTAACCTTTTCTTTTTCTTTAAGCGGAAGCTCCTCCAAGAATATATCCTTAGCCCGTATTTTAAACGCTGTTTTTTCGGCTAAATTCTCATGCCCCTGGAAAATAAGCATTTCCGGCAAACTAAGAGTATGAACTGGAAATATGATTTTTCTTCCCGCGAGAGAATCTTTGAATTTTTCATCAATATAAAAAGCTGACGATCCCGAGACAATAAGTTTAACTTTATCCTTAAACTCATCATAAATATATTTCAGGAAATTAGTTGGATTTTCAAGATATTGGATTTCATCAACAAAAACAAAAATCTTCTTTTGCTCCGGCAAAGCTATTATTTTGAATAGATTTTTAGGGCTTTCATCTAATAATTTAACATATTCTAAATCCTCAAGATTAATAAATTCTGTCCGTTCTCCTTGAGCGGACAAAGACTCTTTTATCTGCCTCAATATAGTTGTTTTTCCCACTTGCCTTGCCCCAACTAAAATAAGAATGTCAGGATCTGATAAACGCTCAACTATTTTTTTGGTTATCAACCTAGGATAAATCATAATACCCCTCCTACATTATTAGATAATACACACTTAATAAATATAAATTATCAGATAATATAGACTTTGTCAATCAATAATCGCAACTTAAACTTTATACCCAATGCAAAATCAATATCATTCCACATCAAAAATATCAAGTGTCGGTAAAAGGGTTTTATAAAATGACTGCTGAATTTTTACCGTAACCCTAACCTTACCAATACGGGCTTCGTTACCGTTAAACCTTACCAAGTTACTGTCCAGGCCTTAGCTAAAAGATATGTTTTTGACTGCACAACAATCTAAAATATCTTTATATTCTGTTTTACCCATTGCCCTAATTTTAACAGCCCTTGCTCAACACTTATCTCAGGCTGCCAGCCAAGCATTTTTTTTACTTTACTGATATCGCTGATATAAACTTTCTGATCCGAAGGCCGCCAATCAGCGAATTTAACTTTTAACTCTTTGCCAGTAATGTTTTTGATTTTGCTAACAAATTCAAGTAATGATATAGTGTTTTTACCTCCGCCTCCGATATTAACCAAAGCATGCGACTGCTTGCCTTGGATAAAGCAATCATAAGCCCGCACCAGATCCTCAGCATATAATAAGTCTCTGACTTGTTTGCCGTCACCAAATATAGTAACTTGTTTACCAAGTAAGCTGGCAATAATATACCAGGCTACCCAGCCCTGATCCTCAAACCCAAATTGACGCTGGCCATAGATACAGCTCATTCTAAAAACCGCTGTCTTCATGCCATAAATATGCGCGTATTCCTGGGTATACAAATCTCCGACCAGTTTACTTACTCCATAAGGCGTATGCCCGGTCAGATCAGTCAAGGTTGTTTCATCAACCCCTTTAATATTTTTATAAATATATCGGGTTTTTAATTTCTTTAATAAAATTTTGTCAACATTTTCCCCATAGACTTTATTTGTAGAACAATAGACAAATGCCGCTTTTGGGCTTTTCTTGCGCAAACATTCCAGCACATTTAAAGTCCCATAAGCATTAATACTGAAATCTTCTCTGGGCATACGCACCGAAGACGGCACACCCGGCTGGCCGGCAGTATGAATCACCGCGTCAACCCCTGTACCGATTGCTTTTTTTACATCTTGTTCATTGCGCACATCACCTTTGATTCTTGTAATGTTTTTGTACTTAGCCAGATAATTCCAATTATACTCCACACTTTGCTTTTTTGATTTAAATAATTCCGAGCGCATCAAATTGTCCAGCACAATAACTTTAGCTTTTTTCCGCGCGTAAAACTCCGCGCAATGCGATCCAATCAATCCGGCGCCGCCGGTTATCAGAATTCTCATTAATCACTCCCTATTTAATTTTAAACTATAATCATCTGTTTACCAGAGTTTTAACGTATTTGGCAATTGATATTGAAGCTGTCAACCCTGGGGACTCTATTCCAATTAAATTTATAAACCCAGGATATCCATTGGCACTCTCTTCTTGAATAACAAAATCACAAAAAGTTTCATTCTCTCCCTGAAGTTTAGGTCTAATACCACAAAGATCCGGAACTAAATCAGCTTCCTCTAAAAATGGTAAAAACTGAACCGCAGATTTATAAAACTTACTGCTTTGCGATATATCCATTCCATAGTCTATAATGTTATTATTCATATAGGCAGTATCCGGACCTAAGCGCAAACTTCCCGCCATATCAACAGTAACGTGTATACCCAATCCCCCTTTTTCCATCTTAGGCACAGGATATATAAGTCTTTTTATTAAAGCACATTTTTTTGAACTTGCTATTCTAAAATACTGCCCCTTACAATATTTTAAGTTATAGCCAAGATCGTAAATATTCATACCTACCATCTGAGCAATTTCATCAGAATTTAGTCCCGCACTATTTATTACTTTATTTGCTAAAACTGAAAATATCTCACCATTGCCATCTTTGATATCAACCTGATAACCAAAGTTGCTTTTTTTCAAAGCAACAACTTTAGAGCCATATATAATATCAGCTCCTTTTTCTTTTATAGCAGTTATAAAATACTCCATTAACTTATGAGAATCTATAATTCCAGTATCAGGTGAATAGATCGCAGACAAGGCATTAACATTAGGTTCAAGTTCTTTGACTTGTTCTTTTGACAAAATTCTTAATCTCGAAACTCCATTACTCTTGCCTTTTTCAAACAATTCTCGCAACTGCGGTTCTTCTGTAGAATTAGTCGAAACAATCAACTTTCCCGTACGATGAAAAGGGATCCTGTGTTTTTCACATATTTCATAAAGAAGTATATTGCCAGATATACACATATTTGCTTTGAACGAATCTTTTTCATAATAAATACCAGAGTGTATTACTTCACTATTACGGCTACTTGTTTCCTGGCCAAAAGCCTCATTTTTCTCCACTATATATACAGAACTCTCAGAATTAGCAATTTCTGATCCTACTGCTAATCCCACAACCCCGGCTCCAATAACTATAACATCCACTTTATCCATTAAATGCTCTACTTTCCCTGTTTCATTTCTTGCATATTTCTATCAAAAATAAATATTCCAAATGGAGCAACCACTTTTATTCTCACAATTTCATTCGTTGAGCTATCCGCTACCCACAATAACATACTGCCAATTTTCTTTGGTAAATTTTTCATTGAAATAAAATCTGCTTCAATCTTCCAACAATTTATTTGATTAGAATCTATTTCAACTAATTCTCGTTTTTTTGTGTTACAAATAATTTTATAATTTGTTTTCCCAGGATTAAGATAGATCACAAATTCCTGTTGTGGAATAAAATTATGATGCGGAATAAAAAACAACAATGACAAAGGATCCTGGGTCTGGGCAGAAACAAGCACCTCACTATCATCTCTCGTCATAATATGTTGAGATTGGTCATAGTATGCATGAATAGAGTGTTTTACTTTATTGCCTACTGTATATTCATCAATGTATTCATAAGGAGATAATTTTTTGGTATCGATTAAAGAATTAGCCTTAGCCCTTATTTTAACCAACCGATTAAGCAAGCCTATGCTTTTAGCTTCTGCCACAAGTTCAACAACTTTCAATTTTATAGAATAATGTAAATTAATATTAAGATCAATTATAGGTAATATCCCTAGATATTTAATCCTATATCCCATTTTTTCGACTTCTCCAAACTTCCAATCTTTATTAATTAATGGTTCAACAAAACTAGAACTATTAACTTTTTTTTTCGTATATTCTTCAACCTTTATATCTTTTGGGTCAATTGAATCTGCGGCTACAGAGTAAATTTCATCATCCCCAAAACTCTTAATAAAAATAAATCCAGGATGATTCTTAAGTGTTGGAATTTTACCCAGTACGGCTCCCCCCTCGCCACTACGATATTTTTCATTATGGATAATAACATGCGTTGCCCCTAGATATTTCAAGATGCCTGCAGTCGTTGAGTTTTCAATATCAATAATTTTTTTAGCAACTTCATCCGCATATGTCCCCGGACTTGCTCCATTAATAATTGGCTTTTCGTGTATTCTCTGATTGAACAAATATTGCCTTAGATCAGCTTCAATAGGATATTCAGCTAACACCGTCCGATCATCCAGCTGTTTGACCCAAGCATAAGTTTCAGAAACATTGCGCACATCAGTAATATGAAATGGTGGGAAATTTAAGAATTCAATACAAAGAAAAAAGCAACAAGCTAAAGTAATGACCTGTTTTTTTCGTTTTGTAGCATTAAGCAATAAATTTTTTAAACCATATCCTGACAAAACACACAAACAAATCAATACTAATGATGCAACTCTAGCATAATTGCGAAACATCGGAAAAATTTTAAACAGAAAATAAGATGGAAAAGGAATAAAAAATCCTTGTTCGCTTCCCCAATATGGGCTAAAAGATGTAATAATAAAAACAATCAAAGCAAATGAAAATAATCCAATATTAAAATTATCATAAGTTGTTTGTTTTTCGATCTTTTGTCTTTGCTTACATTTTTTCCACCCCCAAAAAGCAAGAAACATCGGAACAAATCCAAGATAAATAGTCTGTTCCGCCCCGGAGTTTTCGCCGTAAAAAATAGTCCCAATCCACGGCGCGGTAATTTTACCAAGAACAGGATTATAAACAGCAGGCAAAATGTAATTTAGTAGGGTTGCGGAATCTGCAAAAAGCTGACCAAGTGTCCGAATAAAAACAGTGGTCTGAGCACTTGAGTCTTTACAAAACAACATCGGCCCAAGCTGTACACACATCATTACAGCTCCAACAAAAGCAACAATTCCAATATTAGTAAAAAACCTCCTCCATTGCGCAATGGGAATATTTTTAACAATAAAAATGTCGTACCAAATACGATATAATAAATAGATCATACTAAAAAGAAACGCGAAATACACATAATAGTAATTACTGAACTGTCCTATTAAACCAAACAAAACTCCACTCAAAACAGCTATGCGTTTTTTCTCTGTCTGATTTAAATATATAATTGAAAATATATAACCAACCAACCATTGCATATTGGCAAGGCCTAGATGATCCCATGATCGGGCAAAATGATAGGGGCTAAGAGTAAGCACTAACCCTGAAAAAAGAGCCGCTGCTTTACTCTTAGTAATATATAAAATAAAATAATACATAACAATACCAGTCAGAAAAAAACAGAGAATTATTTGTATATTATGCGTAAGCACATCGCCTAGAATAATAGACGACCATTTAAGTAAATATGTCCATATAGAGAAGATTGGAATTGATTTAATCCCATAAGGATATGCGACAATCGAGATATTCTCACTAGAAATTCCGCTTATCCATGAATAACGGATCCACCAATATGACCACAATCTAGCTAAATTATCAAAGGAATCTCCGTAGAAAAATGATTTCATCCGAAAGATAATAGGAAATGTTGCATACAAACTCATTATTGCGAATAAAAAAAACGGGGTTGTATTACTTTTATTTATTTTCATCTCTTCCTCTAAATCTCAATATATTCCCCCATGGTTTTAATGTCTAGTACAAGAATAAATGTACCTCAGATAGAATAAAAACAAAACGAAGCTGCAAAAGATTTAACTGAGAAATCTGGGTTTTAATTATACGTTCAAATAACTTTTTATATTTAAATACCTACTAAGTTTTCCAACATTTTTGAATTTGCAGATAGGTGATAATAATCCGTAGGAATACCTATATCAATAAAAAATCCACTTGCCTTAAAGCAAAAGAAACTCTCCTGAATTAAAAAAGGAAGCACTTCTTTTTCTAAAGAAACTTTGCCAGGTTTAATAAATTCATTGATTTTTTTATTAAAATAATAGCAACCTCCATTAATCCAACCTTTTCCTTCAGTATTTTTTTCAGTAAATTCAATTATTTTATTTCCATCAAGCCTTATTGTGCCATATCGACTGGAATCTTCAACCTCGGTCAGTCCAATAGTAGCTAAGGCCCGACGTTCAATATGTGCGCTAATCAATTGATTTAAGTTTATATCAAGAAAAGAATCACCGTTAATCACAAGGAAGTTATCTTCTTCAATAAAAGACAATGCCTGCTTAATAGCCCCAGCAGTTCCTAAAGGTTCGGTTTCCTCTGAATAGTCAATCCTAACTCCTAGTTGTTTACCGGTTTTGAAATGCTCTTTAATGATATCACTTTTAAACCCAACAGAAAGCACTATTTTTTCAAAACCATATTTTCTCAGCCAAAGAATTAAATATTCAAGAAATGGTTTACCATTAATACTTGCCATTGGTTTTGGCATATCGCTAATAATCTTCCGCAATCTCAGCCCAAAACCACCTGCTAAAACCATGGCTACCATTTTAAATCCTTTTTTTATAATTCAGATTAATATATATTTTTAATAACAAAGAAGCAACTATCTACTTTTCCTTACAAAACCAGCAACAACTTCTATGAAATAATCACACTCTTTTTCACCTAGATCCTGATGCACTCCAATATGAAAACCCTGATCCCCGGCAAATTCTGCCTCAGGGAAATCTCCTAATGAATAACCTAAGAACTCAAAACCAGGACATTGCGTAGGCATAGAGAGAAAAAGATTGCGGGAATCAATATTATTATCACTTAAATACGCGACAAGCTCATCTCTAGAAAAACCAGCATCTTTTGAAACAAGCACTGGAAAAGCATGCGGACCTATTTTTTCATCTTTTCCTTCACTTATTGTCGTCAATACCGGAGCAAATTGTTGAAAAGAATCAATAAGATATATTAAATTTTTATGTCTTTTATCTAGAATATCATTAAAGATTGCCAAATTTCCAAGGCCAACAGCCGCTTCTAATTCATTCATTTTTGAAGAAAAACCAACACGCTCAAAGAAAAACCTACGATCTTGGCCATTGACAAACCTCTTCTTGCAGGTTATTTCACCAGCACTGATAACGCATTGCTTACATTTACAGAACCTGCCATGTGAACGCAACGATCTAAGGATATCAGCCATCTCCGGATTATCAGTTAAGACAATACCTCCTTCAATTGTAGAAATAATATGTGCAACATAAAGACTATAGGCAGACATATGCCCCCAAGTTCCAATATTTTTCCCTTTATATACTGCTCCATGTGCCTCTGCTGCATCCTCAATCACATAAAGCTTATGTTTTTGAGCAATATCATTAATAATATCCATCTGAGCAGGTTTCCCCATAAGATGCACTGGCACAATAGCACGTGTTTTCTTTGAAATGGCTGCTTCAATTTTACAAGGATTGATATTCAGTGTATTACGATCAATATCAACAAAAACAGGAGTAAATCCCGCATGCAAAACTGCATTACCCGTAGCAACAAAAGACAAAGCCGGGACAATAACCTCATCCCCCCGTTTTGCCCCAAAGTCATAAAGAACCGCCAAAGCGAGCATATCGGCATCGGTTCCGGTTGAAACAGCTACTCCTTCTTTGGTTCCAATTAACGCCGCAAACTGCTCTTCAAAATCTCTAACAGTTTTACCTGAAGATACAGCGCCTTTTTCAAGAAGCTCCACAATTTTATCCTTTGCACTTTGAGTAATTGACATTGTTCCAAACGAGACTTTCATATTCACACTCCACTCTCACTATAATAAATTATTTGACTTCCAGTTTTATCAAACTTGAAAGGCACATTTAAAAAATTTTTTAATGCCTTCCTAACTTTTTGCTGAAACTGAGGTTTCACAAAAAATAATATAAACCCTCCACTACCTGCTCCTAAAAGCTTCCCTCCTGTAGCACCAGACTTCAAGGCTGTAGCATAAATATCATCTATATCCGAATTAGACACTTTATTTGAAAAACCTTTTTTTATCTGCCAACCTTCATTAAGCAATTCACCAAAACTATTAATATTTATATTAGTATTTAAAATATCAATCGCGTCATCGACCATAGTACACATCCGATTAAGCTCACCACTTTTTTTAGGAATTTTAGCTATCTGGTCTTTAGCCACTGTAGATGCTATACGGGTAAAACCTGTAAAAAAAAGCATTAAGTTATCCTGCAATTCATTAATTCTATCAACAGAAATAGTAATTGGCTGAACTTCTATATTATGATCACCATTAAATATAATTTTATTTAATCCTCCAAAAGATACAATTACTTGATCTTGAGAACCAACATGTTCCTTGATTAAATCTTGCTCTAAATGTATTGCTTCCAAAGAAAGCCTTTTTTTTGAGACCATTTTTCCCTGCAAAGCATATAAAGCATGTAATAAACCTACTGTAAAAGAAGAGCTCGAGCCTAAACCTGAACGCGCTGGCAAATCACCATCATGATGAATCTCCAAACCATCAGTCACTTTCATATACTCAAATACCGCCTTTACTGAAGGATGGTTTATACTTTTAATATCTTTTATCAACTCTGACTTTGAATAAACTATTCTATGCTTATGTTTAAAAAATGGTGGAAGATGCCGACAACTGATATAGCAATATTTATCAATCGTGGTAGAAAGGACTGCGCCTCCGTTATCTTTATACCAAGCAGGGTAATCAGTTCCGCCTCCAAAAAAAGAAATCCGGAACGGGGTTCGGCTAATAATCATATCTTAACTCCGCTATTTATTTTCGTTAATATTAGACAATGATTTATAAAAATTATAGGTTAATTCAATCCCCTGACTAAGTGCTACATGGGGTACCCAATTTAGTTTTTTCATTTGTTCACTATCTAGAAATTTTTGCATTACTCCATCAGGCTTTGTATGATCAAAAACAATCTTGCCCTTAAAGTCAACTACTTGAGCAATAATAGTTGCTAATTCTTTAATCGAAACATCATAGCCTACGCCGACATTAATAATCTCAGATGATGAGTATTTTTCCATAAGCACACAACAAGCATTTATAAAATCATCAACATAAATAAATTCGCGACGAGGCAATCCTGTCCCCCAAACAATAACTTCATCAGCACCATTCACCTTTGCGTCATAAAACTTTTTTATCAAAGCAGTAATCACGTGGCCACTCTCAGGATTAAAATTATCTCCAGGACCATAAATTGTAGCAGGGATAGCAGTGATATAATCTACTCCATATTGTTTAGCGTAAGCTTGAACCATTTTTATTCCTGCTAGTTTAGCAATTGCATAAGCTTCATTTGTCCTTTCTACCTTACCACTTAGCAAATAATCCTCTTTCATCGGTTGAGCACATTCTGCAGGATAGCAACATGAACTAGCTAAATAAAAAAGTTTTTTAACTTTATTTTTGTACGCACTATGAATAATATTACTCTGAGCCTGCAAGTTACTATAAATAAAATCTGCAGGATATGATTTATTGGCCAGTATCCCTCCAGATTTTATATGCATAAGAAAAACATATTCAGGATTAACCTTATTAAAGAACTCTTTCACCGACGATTGATTCAAAAGATTCAATCCCCATGCATAAGTTCCGATTGCCTCACTAAAGCCAGCTTGCTGTAAATGCCCCAGCAATGCTTTGCCTTCAACACTATTATCACCAACAATAACAATATGACTATCTTTATTCATTAAAAAAAACCCCTAATTTATCGCAGAAAATCAGAAAGTATCCTTTATTGCTTTCATAATTACTTCATCACTTAATCCACAATACTCATGTAAATAAGTTCTACTGCCTAGTTCAAAAACATATTCATCTTTAAACCCAAAAGCTCTCACATCGGCTACAATATTTGCTTCCCTAATTAAATTATACACTAAAGAATCCAATCCACCTTTTCCAGTGAAAGACTCTTCCAATACAAAAATTTTTTTAAATTTGCACAACACTTTTTGCAAAGCGACTAGATCCAAAGGCTTAATCATAAATATATCAATAACAGAGCAGTTAATATTTTCCTTTTTACTCATTTCAGCAATATTTAATGCCTTATGCGTCATATATCCCGTAGAGATTAAACACACATCACTACCCTCTTTTAATTTTGCAAAACCCTTAGTAAAATCGATATCTTCATCAAGCGAATAAATAGCAGGTAAAGGTTTAGCATCAAGACGAATATATTTGGGCTGCGCTATATCACAAGTAACTTTAAAAAATTTTTCCGACAGTACCCAATCGCTAGGAGAAAAAACCATTATATTCGGTAATAAACGCATCAATGCAATATCCTCAAGACAATGATGTGTCGGACCTGAGACATCATAGCTTATCCCGGCGCCTACGCTTATAAGATTAACATTTACTGGTTTTAGTTGAGAAAGAAGCGCTAGATTAGTTCTAATCTGTTCGTAAGCTCTCATTGATAAAAAAGGGGCTATGGCATAAGCATATACTACAAAACCTTCAAGAGCCAGACCGGTAACGACATTTACAAGATTTTGTTCAGCAATTCCCACATTAATAAAATTACTACTAAACTCTTTTCTTATTTTATCCAAAACTGGGGATCCAAAATCAGCAGAAACAAAGAATAGTTTTTTATCGCTCTTCATTCCAAGATAAATCTGCTCTATTAATGCATCCCTCATTGTTGTTGGTTTTAGAGTCTTCATTTAATCTCCTTTATTGCACTCGAAACTTCTTCCTTTGTCAATGTCCGGATATGACAAAGTGGATCATTCTCTAAAAAACTGACTCCATTTCCTTTTATAGTTTGAGCCACAAGCATTTTCGGTTTACTACTCCTAAGATTCTTCAAACGCTCAAGAGATGCATAAAGCTTTTCGATATCATGCCCATCAACTTCCTCAGCATGCCATCGAAATGCTTTAAACTTTTCTACCAAAGGACAGAGATCATTAATATTTTCACAATAATCAAGCATACCAATCTTGTTATTATCAACAATCAGTACCAGATTATCTAATTTATTATGACCAGCAAACATTACAGCTTCCCAAACAGATCCTTCTGATAATTCTCCATCTCCGGCTAAAACAAAAACACTTTCTGAACACTTTTTCCTTCGCAAACCCAAAGCAATTCCACAGGCAACCCCTAATCCATGGCCTAAGGATCCATTGACTGTCTCAAACCCGGGAATGATCGGGTCAGGGATACCCCCCAAAAAAGAATCTTTTGTGCCAATTTTAGGTAGCTCTGCTCGATCAAAATATCCAACATCAGCAAGTATCGGATATAATGAAATTGCCCCATGGCCTTTACTAATAATAAATCTATCTCTTTGTTCCCATTGCAGATCATCCGGTTTATACTTCAAAATATTACCGTAAAACAAAACAACAAAAATCTCTACACAAGAAAGAGATGATGCAATCCGCGTTTCAGGAGCTAATAAATGTAATTGTAATGTTTCTTTTTTTACATTTAAAACATTGTTTTTTAAAATATCAAACAATTCAGATTTGTCTTTTTTATTTCTATTTTTATTATCTTCCATAAAATTCAGATTCCTATTAAATAAATACTTCACACACATTCTTGTAGTATTTTTCTTTTTATTTTTAACTTAAGCATCTCTTTTATATGATCAGCTGTCTCTTTACCAAATTTCTCTTCTACCATACTAAGATAATTTAGATTGGAAAAATATTCATTAAAAGCTTTATCACGAATAGATAGCACATCTTTGCTTGAAACATACTTTGTCGGTAATGGCCGCGTTTCTGTACTAAATTGTGAATATTCAAGCCAGTTATTTGAAACGTATCCTTCTTTTCCTGCCAACTCTTCATAAAGAACAGAGCCGGGATATGCCATTGTCGTATAAAAATTAACGTATTCACACTTTAATTCCATTGCCAAATCAAGAGTTTCCTGCATTGTATCCAAATCATCATCCGGCAAGCCAAACATAAAATTTCCGATTACATTTATTCCCACATCATGAGTCATTTTTATAACTTGACTAATTCTATCATGATCAAACTTACCTTTAACAACCCCTTCTCTGACTTTCTTACTCCCAGCTTCAATTCCATAAGCAAGCCAATTAATTCCTGCTTTTTTCATCATTTTAAGCATCTGATCATTAACAGTATCTATACGAGCATATGCCCACATATTAACCTTATAATCGCGATCTATCATAAGTCGGCAAAATTCAAAAACACGGTCCTCTTTAAGCGCAAATAATTCATCAAAAATTTTTATATTTTTTATCCCATAATTGGCTACAAGAAAATCTATTTCTTCAACTACCTTAGAAAGACTGCGAAAGCGAATACCAGCTTTGCCATTATAAAGTGCCTTTACATTGCAATAAGTACAACTAAAAGGACAACCTAAGCTTGAATATACAATTGCGTAGGAATGCCTTTGATCAAGGTGTCCAAAACAATGCCAATTGTGAGCCCGATACTTATCCATGGGCAATAAATCCCAGGCAACAAACGGCAATTCGTCAAGATCATCGACTAAACGGCCCCATCCATTTGAAACTACTGCATTATCTTTAAGATACCATAAACCAGAAATTTTATATTCTGCTACATTATTATCTGATTTAAGTTGTTTAATTAAGTCTAACAAAGTATAAAAGCTCTCCCCTTTACATAAGAAATCAGGCTGATCATTACGCAATGTTTCTTCAGCAAGTGCAGATGGATGAATTCCATAAATAACTGTTTTTGCTAAAACATGATTTTCTTTTAATAATTGCAATAATTCACTTGCAGCTGGCATTTTAGGTGTAGATGAAGCAGATGGATTAGCCCCAAGAACGCCTATTCCAACAAAAAGCGGATCATATTCCTCAACTTTTATTACAGTTTGAGCATTATCCCATCCCTCAGCAACTGCATCGATAATTTTAACCGAAACACCTTTTGTTCTGAGAAATGATGCTATCAGCCCTGTCCATATAGGTGGTTCAATTCCAGAAAGCGATGGTCCAAGACTTCCATAAACTCTCTTTTTATCGTTTGGATTAACTAATACAATATCTATTTTACACACAATATATCCTTAAATATTAGCATACTGATTTCTTTTTATTATTTGATACCCTTTTACTAATTCCTTCAAACCCATTTGAAGAGGAAATTTCTGTTTAAACCCTGTCTTCTCTAATTTCTCATTACTAACAATATAATCACGTTTATCTGGATCTTCACCAATCTTTGCTTCTTCAAAATAAAAATCAGGAACTAACTTTTTAATCTCTTCACAAAGCTCCCATTTACTAAGATTAGCATCACTTAAACCAACATTATAAGCTTGATTCTTCATCGAATTAAAATTAGACAAGGAATGCATGAATGCTTGCGCAACATCTCTAACATGAATATAGTTTCGCTTAAATCCTGCTTCAAAAAGCACAAGAAAACGGTCATTAACAGCTCTATAAGTAAAATCATTAACTAAAAGATCTAGCCTCATTCTGGGACTAATTCCAAATGCTGTTGCAAGCCGTAAGGTAATAGCATTGCCTGATTGCAATAAGCTCTCTTCGGCCTCAACCTTTAACTTTCCATAAAGTGAAATCGGTCTTAAAGGAGTTTCCTCTGTACAAAATTTACCCTTTTCTCCCAAACCGTAGCCACTGTTCGTAGTCGGATAAATAATCATTTGATTTTTATTACGTAATTTCAAAATCAACTCTACAGCATCAACAATTACAGATTTAGCTTCTTGAGAAAACTTATTACATAAAGGAGCTCCAGTTAAACAAGCCAAAGGAAAAATCGCATCTACTTTCTCAATATTAGACTTAAGAAGTTTTTCATCTCTTGCGTCTCCTCTAATAATAGTGAGTTTTTCATTAATACACTCTGCCATCAAGGAATTCTGGTTATACATAAAATTATCAAGAACAATTACTTCATGCCCACTTTTGAGCAATTCACCCGTCATAACAGACCCAAGATATCCAGCCCCGCCAGTAATTAAAACCTTCATTCATCCCCCTTTTATATTAGAAAACAATAAACAGCCCTCATTATTTCATAAATCAAATCCTCTGTCAACAATACAAAAAGTAGCATTCTGCTATTATTTGCATTGCATATCAAAAAATTGCGCAATTGTCGCTTTTTCAGCTGTACTCTTAATATACTTAATAATATTATCTCTATATACAGGCTGAGATTCAAATATTTTTTTTAGCGCATCCACTAGTTCTTTTTCATTGGAATTAATCACTTCACCCAATTTAAACTCTTTAACTAATTCACTTGTTTGTCCAATATTCTCTGTAACAATAACAGGCAAAAGATATTGCAAATAATCAAACACTTTGGCTGGCAAAGTCTTTGCCGTATAGCTATCGGTGCTAGTTATAAGATTTATTCCACAGAAACAATCTGACATCATATCTTCAAATCGTTCTCTATCTAAATATCCATGAAATTCAATTGCAGCCTCAACTCCATAATCCTTTGCAAGATTTTTAATATACTCATATTGCAGGTTTATTGCACCAAAAATTTTCAAGGATATATCAATTTCTTTCCGGATAAAAGACAATGATTTTACTATTAATTCCAAACCAGAATCCTGCCGCATTTTTCCCATAAAAAGGACTTTATTTCTTTTTTTTGCGCTTAAATTTTTTGTAATTTTAAATACAAGTCTGCTTTGGAATTCTGCTTCAAAATTAGTGATTTTTTTCCCCCAAAAAGCTTCACGTTCCTGAGCAATCCTTTTAGTACAATTTAAAGTTATGTCACTTCCCCTGCAAGCCATAAAATCAAAAATAGGGAATATTGAATTTGATCCAATATTACTCCATAAACCTTGCTTCTTTGCTTTACAACCGGCAAGCCAATCACCTGGCAGATAGATTAAACGTTTAAAAATTCTCAATTTCCGATATAAAGCTAAAATTCCGGCAACAAATGTATTTTCCACAACAACAGTATTAACTTTATAGAAAATCAGTATTTTCAAAAAAAGCAGACTAAGCCTAAAATGATCCATACAAAATACAAACGGATACATAATATAATCCATTTTATGGCTGCTTAACTTAATAAACTTTAAAAGCTGTTTTTTTAAGACTACATCGTCAGGCTTATAATGAACACTTACCCCATCCTTATTAAAAAATAAGATTATTGATTTTTTAGAAAAGACCTTAACATCTTCGGCAAAACTTTCATTATCAAATGAATCCACTTTATAAGCTAATACTTCTATTACTTTTTTCATTGTTTAATTTCATCCTCAAACCTAATTCAATTCTAATCATAGTCATTCATTTAATATTTTTAATTTAAATATCTATTTTATTGCCACTATAATAATATTATGAAAAAAAGGAACTTCCCCACAACTGTCTATACCATAGCCCCCTGTTAAGCCATAAAATTTTCTATGTATTTTATTTACTTTAAATCCACACTGTTCTAGCAACTGCCTTAGCTCTAAAACAGTGTACTCATGGATATGTGCAGCAAATGGATCCAAATCTTTTGTGTTTATATCAGGATGATATGGGAACTTGCGAAATCCAAGGCTAATTAATATTGCACCAAACAAACGGTATCTATTAGGAGTTCCAAGTATAAAAACTCCATTTTTCTTTAATACTCTAAACGCATTCCTAACAAGAGACTCTGCATCATCAATGTGCTCGATCACATCAAAAGAAAAAACAATATCAAATTTATCATCTGGATATGATAACCCTGTTTTAAGAAAATTTTCTTTTTTAAAATCAATATTTTTTGAGTGAATAATATCTCTCCAATCAAGATTATCGACTCCATAAATTTTACGATTAAATTCATCAAAAATAGTTGTCCGCTCACCGCTACCACACCCAATATCTAAAAATATCTTTTTTTCTTTATACTTACTTGAAATATTCTTAAGAGTATTTTTAATACAATCACTATGATTACAAAACATATTATTTCATCCTTAATTGCTAGTTTTTCTTATAACATATGTTGATATTTCCGCATTCAAAGGAGATACACAAGAAACCAACAGTCGAATTACAGTAAATATTGGCACTATAAACACAAAAATTATTTTATCCCACAAAGAGATATTTGTTTTTAAACTTTCATAAACACTTCTCCCTAAATCCTGGAGATATTCTAATTTACTTGCCTTAGTCAATTCTATTTCCCAAACATTCTGGTCAAAAAGTTTTTTAATTGCGTCATAATTATAGTGAAAAAGATGCCGCGGAGCATCAAGATGAAACCACCATTTTTTTGTTAATCTAAATCCTATACTGTTCCTATTAGGAATACTAAAAATTACTACCCCATCGTTCACGAGCATTTTAGTAAGATTTTCGATAAAAATCCTAGGATGCTCAATATGCTCTAATACATGCCACATAACAATGCATTCATACTTTGCCAATTCATCTGCTTTAAAACTATCATTGTCTATTCTTTTATCAAACACAGCAATATCGGGATAATTCATTCTGATATACTCACAAGCCTTTGAGTTAATTTCTATCCCCGAACACTTATACGATGCATTCAAAAAACGCAAAAAATCACCCATCCCACACCCAATCTCTAGGATTTTTTCAGCCCGAGGAGCATAAGCACGAATCAATTGCAATCTATTTTTAAATACCTGTTTTTTCATATATTTACAGATATTTTTCATTATGCCAAAAAGCTGTATTGACGTATAATAATCGTCTTTGTAATATTTACTGTAATAAGCTTCGTCAGGACTAATATCAGTCGCCGCTACCATACATTGCGTGCACTGAATTATCGGGAATTGCTCTTGCCCAAAAACATGCCGTCCATGAATGTTCTGCGCAGTAAACAAATGGTTTAGCTGTGTACTCCCGCAAAGTCTACATTGTTTCATAACGTTTTCCAATTAATAGTTACATGAACTTCTGATTAATAAATTCCTGAAGCAGAAAAACAAATCGCTCGAAATATTCCATCTTGCAACGAGAACTTAAAATACTTTGTATATATTTACGTTTTAAATATATACGCAAATTCGGAACAATTTTGTTAAATTTTTTATTAGCCGCAATAACCCATGCAAGCATATCTACTGAATGCTTAGCAAATCGATATTTTTCTGGATATTTTTTAAGTAACAATACTGTGTTCATAAGTTCTGGATAATCTTCACGCAAAATATGACCACACAGTTCATCAAATATCTCACACCCGGGATACGGGGCAAAGACATTGAAAGAAACAATGGTCGGCTTTAAACGCTTAATAAATTCTAAAGATGAACATAAGTCTTGTTCCTGTTCCCCTGGAGTATTAACCAACATATTAGCAAATGTGCGAATTCCCAGTCTTTTGCAATCGCCAAATGTTTTCACTATCTGGGCAACTGTTATCCCTTTTTTAAGCTGCTTTAATTCAGCATCTGTTCCCTTCTCCACACCAAAATCTATTTGCACACAACCTGCATCAGCCATCATTTTGAGCATTTCATAATAAACAGTATTAACTTTTGATGAACAACCCCAAATCAATGGAGATCTATCATCTATCATTAATTGACAAAACTGGCGGACATTCTCTTTTTTTAAAGTAAAAAGATCATCGATAAAATAAAACGAATCAATTTTATACTGGTCTCTTAAATGCTTAATCTCCTCATACAAGGATTCTGGAGAACGAAGCCTGACAAAACGTTCACCTGAATAAAATTCTCTCAATTTTTTCGACACACAAAAAGTACACGATGAAGGACAACCGCGTGAGGATAAAACATAAAAACTTTTAGTAAAAACTCCCCTTATGGCATAAGGGGAAGCTGTTGTATAAAAATTCATATCAAGATCAGCATAATCAGGAAAAGAGATATCATCAAGATTAGTAGCTAATGACCTTGACTTGTTTTTCATCATAAGTTTTTTTATCTTATCATAATAAGCTATTCCATCAATATCTGCATAATCAGCCGCATCTCGAATTTTCTCAACTAACTCACAAAAAGTTATCTCCCCTTCCCCAATAATTGCAAAATCAAAATAGGATTCTTTATAAATAAAGTGCTCTGGGTAAAAAGTCGGATGAACACCTCCGACAACAATAATGATTCCGAGTTTTAAACTTTTAATTTCCCTCGCCAATTGTTCTACTTCCTGCAATTCAGGGGTATAACAAGTAATTCCAACTACTGTAGGATTTAATAAAGAAACACTCTCCATAGTTTGAGAATAAACCTGATTTAAATGTAAATCTTTATTTTTATAAAACTCAACATCACGAATCTGCGCTTCCATAGTAATATCAACAATCTTTGAATCAATACCCTTGCGTTTAAGATATCCAGATAGATACATTAATGCCAGAGGAGGACGATAATGATTCATTACTCTCGACGGCGGTGACAATAACACCACTTTCATAATTCAACCTTTCTCAGGAGGAAAAATCTAATATCTCATCCGCCTTTTCAACTTAAATTTTGCGATAGGCATTTAAACTCAACCATTTAAAGATTGCCTCATCCAGTCCATTGTTTTCATTCTGAAACATTTTTGTTTTTATAGCTTTTGATTTTTCAAAGAAAAACATCCCATTGTAAAAAGTTTACAACCAAACTACTTATTATGACATCAACAAGCGGATTACAGCTATCACTCAGCTTTGGCTAATTTTGATAACGATAACATCTTAGCATAAATTAAATCTGCGCGGTTATCCCAGCTCCATTCTTTAACTATTAAATCTCTTGCCTGAGAAGAAACTCTTGCATAATACACTGAATCATCTAATAATCGAATAATTTCTTCAGAGAAAGCATCGAAGTCATTCCATAAAACTTTAATCATCCCATAAGGATAATAGGTTTTTAATGCTTCTAAATCAAAACTTACCCCTGGAATACCCCATGCCATAGCCTCAGCAGCAGCCATTCCCCCACTATCATAAATTGCTGGGTGAACAACAATTTTACTCTGTTTGAAAATCTTATATTTTTCTTCACCGTCTTTAAATCCCAATAAATCTATATTGTTTTCCAAGTTAAGTTTTTTTATTTTCTCTTTTGCTTCATTTTCAAGCGGGCCATTACCAATCATCGCAAGTTTAAATTCAGGTCTCTTTTCGCAAACTAATTTACAAATATCAATGAGTTCAAAAATGCCTTTTTGCGGATGGAATCTCCCTAGAAAACAAGCATCATACTTCCTTTCTCCAACAGCAATATTTTTTCCTGAATTTAAATATTTCTCAGAAGGTTCTATATCTACCCCCCCTCTGATTACGACAATTTTATCTACTCCTCTTGTTTTAGTAATAAACTTATTCACGTCTGGCTGACTTGTCACAAACACCATATCAGCATTTTTTTTAATAATCCAATAAATAGGTATCTGAGTTATCCAATAAAACAGCCCCACTATCCACCTTTTACCTTTATAAGGTGAATCTTTTTGCCAAGGCAATGGAGCAAAAAGATAAAACCCGGCAACCCACTTCATGTTTTTGTTGCTTAATTTCATGCAAAATCCAGGTATTGAATCTGGCCAGAAATCAGAAGCGGAATAAATTATATTCTCATGATTTTTGTCTAATTTAACTTTGCTAAGCTTAAATGCGCCAACCATGGCTCGAAAAAAATAACTAAAAACATTTGAGCATTTTTTAAAGGTCATTAAGCAAAGTTTTTTTATCTTGGTCATTTCATACTTATCCCAAATATGAATTCCAAGATTGGAAGAGTATAAAATAATATTATTTTTTTCTGAGCATCGGCGGGCAAACTCCAAAGCGATCTTTTCCCCACCACTCATATCCTGTTTGCTAACGTGACTATTATTTATAATATGGATGTTCAAAGGTTTCATAGATCCCTTCAATTGTTAAAAACTCAGTACTTATTTTTTTAGTCTTCTTAGCAGATACTGAATTCCAACTATAATTTTCAAAAAATACATTCTTGATGCTGCGATAGGATGCATAACCAGCTTTTTCCACTTACCATGTTCAGCAAATACCAAAAAATATCTATACCACAAGCTAAATTGCCTTTTAATATCCGGATCATCTTCACCATATTTTTGGATATAAATCATTATATTCTT
>JAHITE010000018.1 GCA_018817585.1 Candidatus Omnitrophota bacterium | reverse complement strand
GCTATGGCATCTTCGCTAGCGCCAGCAATAGAATATTGCGCGAGATTAACCACTGTTTTATCTTTGCTTGAAATTTTCATCAGACAAATACTCAGCAGATCCGCGGAAAAATCTATGCCGACTATATCCTTATATTTACTCAATGCCATAATCCCCTTCTACTTGATCATCCAATCCTGGCTTAAGATAATCCTGTCTCCAGCCTAAAATAAAACCTGCTTTTTTAAAATTTTCATCCTGGTTTTTTTCAAAAAAACATTTAATCCGGCAAACATCCTGCTTATTTTTCAAGTTTGCCTGGCTTTGAATCAAAAATGTACTTGAACAAACAGTCATCCGCCCGGAAGCAGTTAAATTACTTAACTGCGCGACTTCACTTGCTGAAACCGCCTCAGTCTGAGACAGCTTGGCAACAACAGAGCTGATATTTTCAAAAGCCGCGTCATCGCCGTTTGCCGCTATTTCATCTTGGCCGCAGCGGTAAATCAATATTTTATCAGTTAATCTATCGCTTAATCCCAAGGCTTTTAATACATTTCTTGCCGCTGTATTTATATTAACTAAACCCGAACCATACACCGTTATATACGGTTGAATTTTTTTAAATATATTATAATCCATTCCCTTAACATAACGCAACTCTTCTATTGATTCAAACTGATAATCCTTGCATTCATAAGAGTTTTTCAGACCATGATAATAATTATCCTCCGCCCCTTTGGCCAAAGACAAAGAATCCGCGTCCCGCCAATCAATAATTGAACTAGCTATCTGATCAGCAATATCAGATTCGATTTTAGCGGATTCAACCAATAAAGCAAGCAATTCTTTGCGTTCCGCGGTATTGATATTCAGTTTCGACTGCTCGTCAAAAATTCCATACATTATATTTTCTTCGTCGCTTTGACCATTAGCGTAATCATTCGCTTGGTATTCAGCTCCAATCCGCACAACTCCATCTTCAAATAAAACTCCTGAAAATAATTGATTATCTGTTGAACAAATATCATTAAGACAAAGATATAATTTTTTTTTATCAATATTCCCAATTGCCGCAACAGCCTGTTTTACTCCAGCTTCAGCTATCTGCGATGTTTTACTGCGCGTTTCCATCCTGCTTAAAAAATCAATTTTACTTCTTGCTCCCAGCCCTAAATATAACGCGAAAACACTTAAAAGCCCAAGCGCCCAAAGCACAAGAACTAAAACACTTCCTTCTCTCCTGGTTTTAATTTTATTTGTTTTCATAAACTTTATTAAATCAGCGTTCAATTGCTCCGATCGGAACATTAAATGTTTTTCCTTTTTGCACAATATGACCTTGAATATCAAAAACCATTGAAACTCTAACGGCTAAAGGCCATGCGTTTTTATCCTGATTATCATATGCTTCTGGAGGCCAGACATTGCTCCATAAAAAAGCCTTTTTTTGCTCATCAAAAAAATAATAGCTTAATAAAATATTACTAATATTGCTGATTAAATTTCGCGCTTCCGGTTGTTCTTTTACTGATAATTGTTCATAATCTACATATTGGCGGTTAATTTTTTTTATTCCCTGGTCATAGGCATAGTTTACTCGCCCCACACCTTGATTGAATCCATTCTCAGCTATAAATGTTTTACTAATACAGGAAAAAGAAAAACCCTTTTCATTGCCAATAAAATCACTCCCTTCCAAGCAAACCCCATTGGCTAAATCCATGCTTATTTTTTCAAAAAGCAAACTGGCATCAACCTGAGGAGATTCTTGATTAACAATCTCCCAGACTTTTAATCCATTAGCAATCATCGCATACAAAGCAATCGCTATTACCCCAACCATTGCCGCAGCTAAAGTCATTTCGACAAACGTAAATCCGGAATGTAACCTTTTTTTCATCATTTCTTATCATCATCTTTCCAAAGATTAGCATTGCTAAAATAGCTTTTGACCACTGTTTGGCGCTTGCTGCTTCTGTTTTTTTTACCTTCTGTCCAGGTCATTTGTCCATTAACTTTAAACAGCTCCTGAGTTAAATCAACCAACTCAAGATCCAGCTGCCAATTAAATTCTTTTTGCCCTAAGATAACTGTGCCCACCTGCTTGCTGGGTATAAACATACCTCTTTGCTGGTCTAAACTGCTCTGCAGCTGCCAAATTTTTTCATCCAAATACATTTGCGCGTTCAGTCGATTATTAAACAAGTTAATAATATCCAATGAAGCCAAAAATACTTCAAAAATAACTACTAATCCCACTGCCAAAATAACCGCTGAGACAAGAACCTCAACCAATGTAAACCCTTTGTTTTGGCCGGAACCTATTTTAAGCAAGTTAAACTTAAACAACTGTTTTAAACGTGGCTTAGAGAAAAATAACATTTTTAATTCCAATTATTTATATCATCTTCACTCGGCTGAGCATCACGGCCTAAAGAAAAAAGATCGTAATCCTGCGGACGATTCTGTCCCGGAGATTTATACTCATATTTTCTGCCCCATGGGTCAATCGGTTCTTTTTCCAGATACGGGCCGTTCCAGGTATTAGCAGTAGCAGGCTTGGTTAACAAAGCCTGCAATCCTTCTGAAGTACTGGGAAATTGGCCATTATCCAGTTCATAAAGCTTAAGTGCTGTAGCAATATTCGCATTAATATCCGCGTTCGCGGCAGCGGTTCTTGCCTGTTCCGAACGTCCGGCAAGCCGAGGCAAAACCATGGCCGCTAATGCGCTTATAATAATAACCACCAACATTAATTCAATTAAAGTAAACCCTTGTTTTCTATTCATATCCTACCCCCATTTATTCCAATTTTCCATTTAAGCGTTCAATAAATACTGTTTCCATTGTTTTTCCAGTTGTTCAATACTTCGCAATTGCTGTGGATAAGCAAATTTCAAAGCATCATTGATTGTCTTACCATCCCGCAACTGGCGGCTAAAAACAACAAAACTTTCTGCCCCATATCTTTCCATTAAAAATCCAACCAAAGAAAAAGCCTGTAAATAATAGATATTAACCAACGAACTTCCATCCATTTCCAAAATCGGGATTTGACCATTATCTAAAGCCATACCTTCAATCTTTATCTGCTGGTCTGTTTCTATTTTTCTGATGTCCAGAGCAATCATCGTCCTAATTGGCAATATTATATTTTTGCTGACCTGCTGCTTGCCCAGAGAAAGTCTTTGCGCTTTTAACTCCGATTCCTCCCATTGGGCAACTCCTTCATCCAGCCATAAAGGAATATCTGATTTAAAGCCAACAAAATCTCTGAATATTAGATGCCCCATTTCATGCGGTAAAAGAGATTTTAAAAAATCTTTTCCCCAGGCATAACTAATTATTTCTTTTTTAAAATAATCCGCGACCCCATGTGACCAGCTTTGTTGATTAGTCGCTAAAAGATAGGACGAATGATCCGGATAAATATAAATTTTAACTCTTTTATCCCATTTCCAGAAATTCGAATAACGCACATATCCTAAATTGTCGGCAATAGAATTATAGTATTCCTCGGCTTTTCTTGCTACATCAGCGGCGAAATTCTTATCGGTATATTGATAATACACAATAAAATGATCTGAATTTAGCTGCGTCCAGTCCTGCTTGGCAAAACTCAGAACAGAAAAAAATACCAGTAAAAAAAATGAAAAATAAATAACTGTTTTATTTGTTTCCAATTTAATTAACCATTACATTTAATTGAAATACCGGTAAGAGCATTGATATTATTATAAAGCCCACAACAATTCCCATGATTAATATCATTATCGGCTCTAAAAGATTTGTCATTACTTTTACTGCTTCATCAGTTTCCTCTTCATAAGTAAACGCTAATTCCTTGAGCGCGTCCTCCAGGTTTCCGGATTCTTCCCCTACGCTGATAAGATTGACCATGAATTTAGGAAAAACAGCGGATTGCTCAAGCGTTGAGCCAAAAGATTCCCCTTGTTCAATTGCCTTATAAGCTTTTTTAAGCTCATCCTGCATTATTTCGTTTTCAATTATCGGAATACTTCTTTGCAAAGCATTAAGCACATGCACCCCGCTATTCAACAACAGTTCCAGCGTCCGGCTAAATCTAGCTAATTCTGCTTTTAAAAAAACATCACCAAATACCGGGAATTTAAGTTTTAGCTGGCTAATAAATATTTTGCGTCTTCTTGATGGAGCGCTATTTTTAAAATAAAGCAATAAGCTGGACCCGATACCCAGAATAACCAGCCAAACCCAGCCTTGAGTTAAAAAATTGCTGATACTGATCAAGATTTTTGTCGGCAGAGGCAATTCCTGTCCTAACCTGGTAAAAATACCCAATAATCTGGGCATAACAAAAGTAAGCATAAATATAATAGTCCCCGTACCGACCAAAGCCATTAAAATCGGATAAGTAAGCGCGGTCTTAATATTGGTGAAAATTTGCTCTTGTTTTTGTCTGTATTCGGCAATCCGCAGCAAAGAAACGTCTAAGGTTCCGCTGTCTTCACCAGCGCGAACCAATGAAACATAAAGCGGAGAAAAAATATTTGGATAAGCTGATAATGCTGCTGAGAGTGAATTCCCGTCTTTTATCTGAGCATTAATTGTATTTAATATTGCTTTAAAATCAGCGTGTAAAGCTTGCTCTGCCAAGATCAATAATCCCTTGAGAATCGGAACTCCGGAACGCAGCAATATTGCCAACTGGCGGGTAAAAACAGTTACTTGCTTTGACTTTAATTTCACTCTATCTAATTTTTTATTAGAAAAAGTAGCTGATCCAACATCATGCACCTCTTCGATAAACATCGGAAGATATCCCATCTCGCTTATTTTATCAATCGCTTCTTGACGAGATGAGGCATTGATAACCGCCTTAATAATCTTATTTGGCCCTTTTTTTGCTTTATATTTAAATAATCCCATTTTTATTTTTTTATCTTTTCTGCTGTGTTATATAATCGTTTATTCTTGAACGCTCAGAATTAGGCAGATCTAAAAAACAAACTGCTATGTTATATTTATTTTCCTGCTGATTTATTTGATCACTCCGAATCACTCGACACAAACAATTAATATCCTCAAGCCCTTCAGGTAAATGCAATTCAACATCCAAAATAATTCCACGATTAAAAACTCTTTCCGATTGAAAAAGCATACCACCTGAACTGATATTGAGGGTAAACCCTTCGCTTATTATTAATTGAGTCTGTCCGGGTTTAAACCGGCTAAAAATAACCTTTAAGCTTATTTCTAATCGCTCATTTACTCTGCGATCCGGAACATTAATCTCTTCTATTTTTTCCAAAGAATAGCCCATTTCGATTATTTTTTCTAAAGCTTCTTCCGGGGTCTCAGCATAAATTATTGATTCAAGCGTAACCCCAGTAATGTTCTTTGTTGCTTGATATTTATATACCCCCATAAGACCACATCCTATGCTTTATAATCCATTACAATCGGCTAAGCCGGTTCTAATCGCTATTCAGCATTTCGATTGTTTGTTCAACTTTAGCTGGATTCTGAACAGCTTTTTTTAGTTTAAAATCACTGCTATGAGCTTACATTGTTTATATAGCGATTTAGCCTGCTTCTTTCCGCGCTGGCTAAATCTAAAAAACAAATTGCTATTTCATAATTCTTATTCTGAACAAACTCTGTACAGCGAATTACCTTGGCTAAACACTCTATTTGTCTCTCATTATTAGGCATTTCCATCTTAACATCAAGGATTGTCCCTTTTGAAATTTGTTCTGAAGAATTAAGCAAAATTCCTCCGGCACTGATATTCTTAGTAACCCCAATAAGCTCTGGCTCATATTCCAGTCCTCCTGAATCCTTTGCTTTTGTTTTAAACATTTTATAGTGCACATACAACTTGTCTTCTACCCGTTCATGAATCCGCTGATCATGCGGTTTTATTGTTTTTTCTATTTTCTCAGGCATCTCTATTTTAAGCATCTTAGAAGGTTTGCCGTCTTTTTTTAAATCATAGACAGTTTCATCAACCGGTACAATATTATCCGGCAAAGCATCAGCCTGAGTAACTCGCAGTACCTCATCAGTAGTTGTTTGTCCTTCTAAAACTTTTAACCAGCCGCTTTGCCTTAATGTCTTCATGCCCGCAGCCACAGCACATTTTTTAATTTCATCACTCGATGCTTTTGTTGATGTCAGAGCTTTTAATTTCTCATTCAGCACTAATATTTCATGAATCGCGGTTCTGCCGTAAAACCCCGTAAAATTACAGGCCTGACAACCTTTACCGCGATAAATTTTAATTTCTTCGTCATCATTTTTACCCAGTTCTTTTAATATCTGCGCTTTTAACCCCGGAACAACCTGAGTATCTTCGGCTTTGCAATGCGGACAGTTAAGACGCAGCAAACGCTGGGCAATAAACGCGTCCACGCTGGAAGCAACCAAATAAGGCTCAAGGCCTATATCAATTAAACGGGTTATTCCGCTGGCAGCATCATTAGTATGTAATGTGGAAAAAACCAGATGTCCAGTAAGCGCGACTCTGATCGCGATTTCCGCTGTTTCCAAATCTCTTACTTCTCCGACCATCATCACATCAGGATCATGGCGCAGCATGCTTCTCAGCCCGCGAGAAAAATCAAGACCAACTTCCGGAGTTATTTGAATCTGAGTTATGCCTTCAAGCTCATACTCTATCGGATCTTCGATTGTTATTATCTTACGAGCATTAGTATTTATGCTCGATAAACAAGCGTAAAGCGTGGTTGTTTTGCCGCTGCCAGTAGGCCCGGTTACAAAAATTATCCCATGCGGCTTATGAATTAATTGCTTAAAAAAATCAAGTTCAAGGGGTGTTAATCCCAATTTATCCAGACCAAATAACATAACCGTGGGCAATATTCTAATTACCACGCTCTCCCCATGCGGTGTGGGAATGAACGAGACACGCAAATCAAGAGTCTGGCCTTGAACTTGGACAATTGCCCTCCCGTCCTGAGGAACTCGTTTTTCCACAATATTCAGATTGGACATAAGTTTGATCCGCGATAATATCGGAATTAGAAAATTATTAATCTCCGGAGACACATTGGCATCATAAAGAATACCGTCGATACGATAACGCAAACGCAGTTTATTGCGATACGGTTCAATATGAATATCTGTTGCCCGCTTGGTAAAAGCCTCGAGGATTATCTGATTAACCAGTTGAATTACTGAGGTTAATTCACCGGTTTCTTCCAAATCATCAACCAAATCATCTTGTTTTTTACTAGTCACATGATCATATGCTTTTTGGGCAATTATTTTCTCTACCGTAGAGGCGCCCAAACCATAGTATTTCTTAAGCATTTCATTAACATCCTGCTCAGTGCTTAATACAACATTAATACTATAGCCAAGATGAGTTCGGATCTCATCAAGTATTTTAATATCCAAAGGATAAGCCCGAGCAATTGTTAAAACTCGGTTTTCCAGATGTAATGGGGCAAATTTATAATAGGAAGCGATTTTAACTGGAACTTTTTTAATTAACAACTTTTCGATCGCGCTATTGCGCAAATCAATATATTCTGTACGAAAATCTTGAGCAATAATTTCTAATAATTCAACCTCTGAAATTTGCGTATTAGCAGCAATAATAGGAATCGGCGAGTTTTGCTTGTTTTCTGCTTTAATAAAACAACTTTTGAGATTTTCCTCATCCAAATTCTTTGTTTCTTTAAGCAGACGGATTACCCTGGCATCAATTTTTCTATCCATAATTACTTTTCAAACTCCGCTAATATGAAAATGCAATGCTTTATTGCTTAGGGTTTATCCCCTTAAGTAAAAGCAATAACCGCAGTTAGATGAAAGTTATACAGCTATTTTATTATTACATTGATCAGCAGTTTTGTCAATTAAAAGGCATGCACATCAGATTGTTTTAATGAAGTGCTCCGATCATATAAAACAAGTCTTCTCTTTTATGGTCAAATTCACCTTTCATGATTCGCTCGCAGCTGGATAAAGTATCTTCCAAAACCACATATTCTCCATGTCTTCCGGTGTAGGCTTCAGCAACCGAAAAAGGCTGAGTAAGAAAAAACTGCATTTTCCGCGCCCGTTCATAAATCATCCTATCTTGAGAAGATAATTCATCAATACCAATAACCAAAACTATTTTACGCAATTCTTCATACCGCTGAAATAACTGCAATACTTGCTGCGAAACATCATAATGCCTTTGCCCCACAATATCCGGATCAAGGTTTGCGCAGGATGAAAGCAATGGATCAATTGCCGGGTAAAGCCCTAGCTGTACTTTTTCACGGGAAAGTACAATAACCGAATCAAGAAAACTAAAAATCGCGACTACCGCGGGATCAGTCAAATCATCAGCCGGAACATATACTGCTTCAATCGAGGTAATTGATCCGCCAGTACCCTCTGAGGTGCGGATCCGCTCATGAAATTCCGCGGCTTCTGAAATCAAAGTCGGCTGATATCCGGTTTCTGAAGGAACTCGGCCTAAAAGCGTGGATATTTCCTGCCCAGCCTGAAGAAAACGAAAAATATTATCAATAAACAAAAGCACATCTTTATTCTCCCGTTGAATACTTTCAGCCAAAGTAATCCCGGTCATCGCCACTTCATATCTTGCTCCCGGAGGTTCATTCATTTGGCCAAACACAATTTTCATTTTTTCTAAAATATCATGCCGCGCAAGCTCATGATATAATTCATTACCTTCTCGCACGCGTTCTCCGGCTCCGGTAAAAACACAAGTACCTTTATGCCTTTTAACAATATGCTGAATAATTTCCAAAGTAAGCACGCTTTTTCCCATAGCCGCGCCGCCGAGAATTCCATTTTTACTGCCTGTTACCAAAGGAAATAAAAGATCTAAAATTTTAATTCCTGTTTCCATTATTTCAAAACTTGTCTTACTGTCTTTTTTTAAACTGACCTGAGTGCCTTTTGCCGCCAGCCGTATTGGTTTTGTCTCTGTAGCTTTTATCGGCCCTTTTTGGTCAATCGGCTCACCCATTACATTCATCAACCTGGTATAAGTTTCATCTCCTACCGGAATTTCTATTCCTCCCCCAGTGGGAAAGGCCTGGGCATGCCGTTGCAAGTTCTGAGTTGAATTAATCGAAATACAGCGGGCAATATTTCCGGGAGAATGTTCCGCGACTTCTAAGGTTATTCTCAAGCCGTCAATAGTAAAGGTATGAATCACATCATAAACATTGGGAACATCAGATTGATGCTCAAACAAAACATCAACTACCGGCCCCTGAACCGCGACCACACTGCCTACTATGTTTTTTCTTGCTGCATTATTAGCCATTTAATAACCTCGCCGCGAATAGTTCTCTCATATTTTGATCAATAATTTCATGCTTTGCCCGAAAATATTGAAACCGCAGTTTTTTATCTAAATCATGAATTCTATCTGTACATTTTTCTAAATGCATAAACCTTGCTGCCTGCTCAGCTAATCTGGCCATGCCAAAAATCTCAAATATTTTCTGGCCAAGCCAGAGATAAATCAGATATTCAACAATATCGTCAAATTTTGATTCCATAATAACATCAGACAACTGCAAATTATTCATTTTTTGCTGGGTTTCGCACACAAAAGGAAAAACCTGTAAAACTTCAATCCGCTGTGTTGTAAATGATAAAGCCCGGGGAAAAACAATCGTAACTTTACCGAATTTTCCTTTTAATACATTTTCAATTAAATAATCCCTTAATTTTAAAGCTTGCTGCAAACGTTTGGCATCATCAACTCCCGGAAAAACAGCATATACCATTTCCCGTTTTTCCACATACAATTGTCCTCTTTTTCCGATAATTACCATCCGGCAATCATCTTTTGCGATTTGTTCCAAAGCTTTGTTCATCACTAAAGAGTTTAATCCGCCCAACAATCCGGCATCGGTTGTTATAGCGACAATTGCCGTAGGTTTATCACTGACAGCAACAAAAGGATGCCTTACTTGCTGCATATCCAGCCAGCTAAAAACACTGCTTAAAGCGTCGAGATATAAACCATAGGTTTTTATTTTCTTTTCAAGAATTTGGTATTGCGCCGCAGCTACTAGTTTTAAAACTTCAATTAAGGCCCCCAGAGATTTATAAAATTCCATGTCCCCTTTTAACTGCGATATCGGAATCATTGCGAAGCCCCCATTCCCTACTCCTTTAAATGAGCGCCTGACTTACGGAGCGTTTTTAGCGACGTCAAGTCAGCCACGTTATTTCCGCTAATTTCTAAATCATAAAAAATCCCTGATCAAAAAATTCAAAATCAAAAACACTCTTTGTTTGCCTATTATTTTTTTCATCTTTTCTGATTTTCGTTTTTTAGAAATTAGTCATTAGAAATTGTTTCTAAGTTTTCGGTTCCTGATTAAAATAATAATAAATTGCCTCTTCAAGATTAGCAATGCTTTCATCCACAATAATCTTAGTATCCCTTAACTGTTTGGGCAAATTCGGAAACCATTCTTTTATTTTTTCATAAAAATCAAGCTTGAATTTTCTAATTTGTTCAACCGACAATTCATCTAAAACTTCTCGATTAAGCGCGTACATATCCACCACTTGATGCTCCATAGACACCGGCTTATTTTTATCTTGAATCAGCAGCTCGGTAATTGCTTCACCCCGCCGTAATTTTTTTTCCGCTTCTTTTGATAATTCCGTGGTTCTTAACTGCGTCATTGCCACCAACTCTTTATATTGGAGAAATTCAAGACGCAGACTGCGGCTCGGGCCTTTAACTGCCGGCCATTGCGCTCTATTTCCAATACGCGATACCGAAAGCCCAACATCAATTGCCGGTCTAAATCCTTTATTAAATAATGCTGAGCTAAAATAAATCTGTCCATCAGTCATCGAGACAAGGTTTGTTGGAATAAAACCAGTAACATCCCCTTGTAAAGTCTCAACAATCGGCAGAAAAGTCATTGATCCGCCGCCCAAAGCTTTGCTCATCTGCCCAGCTCTTTCCATAAGCTGCGAATGAATATAAAAAATATCACCGGGATAAGCTTCCCGGCCTGGAGCGCGTTTTAGGAGCAATGAAATCTGGCGATAAATCCAAGCATGCCGGGTTAAATCATCAAATATAACTAAAATATCTTTGCCCTGCCGCATAAAATATTCACCAAGCATTGCGGTTGTATACGGCGCTAAATATTGCTCGCCAACTGAAGTTGAGGCAATACCGCTGACAATCAGCGTATACTCAAAAACATTATGTTCTTTAAATAATTCAATTGTTTTTAATAAACCGGAATAAGTTTTACCAATAACACAATAGATACAGATAACATCTTTTCCTTTTTGATTGATAATCGCGTCAGTTGTCACCGAGGATTTACCGGTTTGCCGATCGCCCACTAAAAGTTGGCGCTGGCCCAGCGCCAAAGGCATAATCGCGTCAATAATCCTGGTGCCGGATTCTAAAGTCCGTTCAACAGTGTCCCGATCCATAATCCCTGGAGCATCTTTAAAAACCGGAAACATATCATCGATTTTAATTTCGCCTTGTCCATCAACCGGCTCACACAAAGCATTAACTACTCTGCCGACAAATCCGTCTCCCACAGGTAAATACAAAGATTTTGCTTTGCTATATACTTTATCACCCGCGCGGATTCTCGCTTTTGGTCCCAGCATCAGAATTTGCACTTCATCCTGCGTAAAACCCATTACAATCCCGCGCAATCCAGCATCAAACTCCACGATTTGTCCATTAACACATGAAGGCATATTTTCGGCCAAAACTATAAATTCCCGGACAGCCTTTACTCTTCCGACTTCTTTTACATCAAACTTTATATCATGAGTTTTATTCTTTATTTCCTGAGAATGACTCATGCGCTACCTCCCTGATCTTATTTGCAAAGCTGCCGTCTAAAACTAATGTCCCGATATTAATAATAATCCCCGCGACAATCTCTGCTTGCACCTTTTCCACTATAGATAAATTTAAATCTAAATGATCTTGTAATTGTTTATGCAAATCCGTTTTTTCCTGATCAGTTAAAGCAAAAGCCGTAATAACCTCTACCTGAGAAACATCACCCGGTATCCTCAGCCGCTCCAAACTATTTAATCCTTGATTAATTAATGACCTTACCCATTCCACATGGATGTCATAACATTTTTTTTCCGGTAAAACTTTGCAGATTAATTCCGCGGCTCGATCTACTGCCTTTTCATTAACATTTTTATCCATATCCGCGAGAATAGTCTCACAAGTTTTCTTAGCCCGCGTCATCAGTTCTTCACTTTGCTCATGCGCTTGACTGATAATTTTATCTCGTTCTTGTTCTATTGCCTTACGGCATTCTTTTTCTATTTGTTCAGCTTCTTCTTTTGCTTTTTTAATTTTCACTGCGTATTCTTTTTCCGCCTGTTCAATCTTCTTCTGCATTTCTTCTTGTTTCTCTGTATTTTCCTTGATCATTCCCTGTAAATGAGATGTCGCGCTTGTCACATTGCGAGTAAGCATATAATTAAGGAAAAAAGCCAGTCCTCCGAAAATGAAAGCCAGCAAAAGAATTAAACTAATTATGAACATTTAGCACCTCTATGGTTTTAAATTGGTTATTAATAATTTATTATACTGGAAAAACATTAATAAGTCATCATTTGATCAGATATTAGCAACTCAATACAGTTAAAAAAGTTAAAATTATTACCCGACTTGAAACAATTGAAATATTATTAGCATCGCGATAATCGCCAAGGCTTCGGCAAAAATTAAAGTTATGGTCATTGCTGTAAAAATTTTCGGAGCCGCCGACGGATTTCGCCCCAAAGCATTAATACTGGCAAAAGCCGCCGCGGCCATCACTCCGCTTGGCCCTAAAATACACAAAGCAAAAACCAGGAACAATATTATTTGTCTTGCCATAATAACTTACCTTCCTGCTTAGTCCGATTAATTGCTAAGAGCTTCTTTTTTCTTCAATAATAACTGTCACAGAATTTCCCCCTACCTGTACCACTCCGCGGTAAATAGGAATCATTTGTTCATCAATAATAATAGTGCCTGTGAGTAATCGACTTAAAAGCTGTTTATGAAATGGCAGGATTTCAAATACTCCACTTTCCCCAGGCAGAATCAAGCGCTCTGCCTTACCCTGAAAAACAATCTTTTCCGGGTTTAACACTGTTACATTTAATAGCTTCTCCCCCATTGCAATCTTTTGCCCCCTTTGAATCCCGAAAGACGACCGCTTCGCTAGGACGAAGGACGAGAGACGAAAAAATCCATCTTCTTAGCAAATAAAACGAGTGCTCATTATTCGTTCTTCTTGTTACCTTATCTTTCTCCTTACCTTTTTATTCTCTACCTAAAACTGCGTCCTTCGTCCCTCAGCTTTTGCTTTTTCGTCCTTCGGACATATTATTTTTTCTCTTCTCCTTTATCATCTTTTTCTTCTTCTGGAAAAGAAAACTGTTTTGCTTTAGAAAGAACATCCTGCGTTAATCCTGATTTGCGATACCAGGTAAAGAAGAATACCACTGCCAGCAATCCGACAAACAGAATTACAGTGATAATGATCTTCCAAGTCATTGACTGGGAAAGAGCACCTACCTCATTGGGATTTACAATCATCAGTTTTTCCATATCATTAAGTTCTGTTTTTAATTTGTCAATCATCTGAATGTTTGCCCGATAAGCGCCAATATGCTGTTCTCTGCTTAGCGCGATATCATTCTGCTTAGCAATTACTTCATTGGCCGCGGCATAAACTTTTTCAACTAGTTTTTCAGCATCTTGAACATATTCTGTTTTTTCTAAAGCGCTGGCAAGTTTTGTTGCCCGCAGTTTCATCACATCCAGCCTTGTCTGCGTAATAATCCAGATATCTTCTATTTCAACTTTAAATACGCGAACTTCCTTAGGAGCAAGTTCAATCCTATCTTTGTACACATAGTATATTGATTGATTTGCGTCAAACTCAACATCCAGCCCGCCAGTATCCATTATATCATTCGGAGTAACTTCTTTAGGCAAATAAACTTTTACCTTTGTGATCTGCGACATTGTGCTTGATGGATTAGCCGCCACCACATTTACCACCAAACTACCAGTTGACAGCGATGTTGAAACCATTGGCTCTTCTTCCATTCCGCCAAACTTATGTTCAAACAACTGCTGCAAGAAATTAACAATACTCTTAATGCTTTCTGTTCTGCTCTTGATTTCTTTCATTGTCGGTGAATTACTCAATGCGTCCTCGACCATCGCGGAAATATCATATCCTTCGTCTCCGGCAAAAGCTTTTAAGCGTTCCATCAAAGCATTAATATCTTCCGCCATTTTTCCGCTTGGGCCTTCTTTAGTCAGCAATGTCGGCAATTCATCAACTGAATTCTGCAAAGCAGAAAGTGCTCTTCCTAGATCTCCTCCGGTTGCTAAGGTATTTTGCAATGCGTCAACAGCTTGAAGAGTCTGATCAGCAATTGATTTGACCTGCGGAATAGACGATGCCAAACCTTCAATAGATGTCAATGATGTTGACTCGACCATTACAGATCCCGCCTGCAAATTTCCGGTTGTATTTTCCGTAACCACAACGGTAAACGCTTTACCGGGTTTAAACTGAGTGCCGTCAATATATAAATCATATCCGTATAAACCGCGAACCGATGTTGATTCAATCAGCGGCTGTTGATTTCTCAGCATTGTTCCATCAAAACTAATTACATCCATCAACGGCATTAAACCCGAAGCAATTCGGAAACGGATATTAACTGTTCCACCGGTAAGTACGGTTGTCGGCAGAATCAATTCTCCTGACTGACGTTTCGCGATTGTTTCAAGCTCCGCGCCAGCCTGTGTTGCTTGATCAGCACCTTCCTGCAATTGGTCAATCGCGACCTGCGATCTAGTTTCAAAAGCCGACATGCTCGCGTCTACCGACTCTCTCATTTCTGTTGTTTTTGTATCAATAATATTTGTCTGCTCTGTCATTTTAGTATCAATCAATGTTTTTTGTTCGGCAATACCCGCATTGATCGTTGCTTCAACTCCTGATTGAAAAGCCGGCAAAGTAACATCACGCATGCTTTCCATTGCTTCTTGTGTCGCAACCAGCTGTTGAGTTTCCGTGATATTAAATGAAGTCGGAGTCTTAAATTCCGCGCCTGAAGCATTGGTAATTTTAGTAATAACCGTATATACTACTGAAGGCAGCAACCCCGTGGGCGCGTTCCATTTTAAGTTGAAAAATCCCGCGGCATTCGGTGTATCTGAGAACAAAGTATGTACCAGATTCCCGTCATCATCATAGACCTCGATCGTTACTGTATCCGCGCCGGATACAGCGTATCCGTCTCTTTCCAACCAGGAAGCTATTTTTAGCACATCATTTGTTGCCTCATAGGTAACTTCTGAATATGCCCGCCAGATATGAATAACTGTTGTTTCCATAAATAAAGTATCTAGTGCCTTATCTGTATTTACTTCAAACGTTGCCTGCTTATCGCCATAACTGACTTTTGACCATACTGCTGTCCACAAACCAGCCGGTAAGGCAACAGTAACCGGTGAACCTAAAGGTGCCGCGGCATTACCCGGCATTGTTGCTGTTGCCCAGATATCACCTAAGTTTGAGGAGGCATCAACGCTTAATGTTGAAAGTTCTTCATTTGTAATTAAATCGCGAATCACAAAAGAAACCGTATAATAGTCAATTGTAAAATTAGCATTTGAGTCATCATATGTATTAGTTGGATCACGAGGATCAATTACTCTTACTTTTACTGTAGCAGATCTGTCATCCGGCACACTCCAAGCATATGAATTAGTATTAACTTGTCCGCTTACTATTGTGATAATATTTGAGCCAAAATTATCTTTAGAATATTTAATATCAATAGTGGGAACAGTTCCCGCTGTTGTCCAGGTAATCGCGTGCGACTCTCTGGTTATCCAGCGTTCTCCGCCATTTGGACTGGTAATAATAATCTGTCCGGCAATAGTCAGATCATCATCAGACACATCAAATACAGTATTGTCATTTGGATCCTCTACTTTAACTTTTACTGTTATCGAAATATTATCCGGCAATGTCCAGGCATAATTAAATGTTCCGCCGCTGCCCGCACCATTCGGTGCTGCCGCGTTAATCACATTTGGATAAGTTATGCCGCTGTCTGTTGAATACGAAAGTTTTGCGCTGGCTAAAGTTCCGCCCCATGTCCAGGTAATATTATGGCTAGACCCCACAATCCAATACTCTCCGCCATTTGGCGCGTTCAAAGCAAAGAATCCCTGCATTCTAAAATCAGCATCAGAATCATCATAAACCGTGGCATCCGCCGCATCCAGCACTCTGATCCTGGCTGTTGCTGTAGCCGTATCCGGCACGGTCCAGGCATAGGTTTCCGTATTAACCGCGCTGTTGGTAACTGTATTTAGATAGGCTGCTCCTGAATTAGTTGAATACAGTATTCTTACATTCGCAATTGTTCCAATCGTGTTCCAAGTAATATTTTTCACCTGGTTAATTGCCCATAATTCTCCGCCATTCGGAGAAGTAACTGTAAACGCGCCTCGAATCTTAAAATTAGCGTTAGAAATATCATAGGCATCGCTATCAATAGAACTCTTGACTCTTACCTTAACTGTTGTTGATATTGAATCCGGAACAGTCCAAGTATGCGCCCCATCATTTGGCGTGGAGCCGACAATCCCATTAACCGTCAAGAAATCATCTGTTGAATAATGCAGATCAACATTAGCCACTGTTCCTACAGTATTCCAGGTAATTCCATAGCTATTATTAACTGTCATTATTTCTAAACCATTAGGAGTTAGTATTGTAAAAAAAGCTCTGATCTTAGCATTGCCATCAGATGTATCATAAGCAGTTGAATCAGCTAAATCACTAATCCGAACTCTTAATTGCGCGGTAATAGTATCTGGTACCAGCCATTCATAAACACCATCATTATTTGTCGCCGATACAATATTCGGATAACTTGCGCCGCCATCAGTAGAATATTCAATTCTTACCTGCGCCATTGTTCCCAGCCATGTCCAGGTAATATTTTCAATATCATTAACATTCCACATTTCTCCGCCATTTGGCGCGGTTACCGTAAAATCTCCGGTGATTCTGAATACAGCATTGGAAATATCAAATGCTCCAATATCATTAGAATCACGTACTTTTACTTTAACATTGTCTGAAATTGAATCCGGAATTGTCCAAGCATAACTGCCCACATTGGCCTGATCGCTGACAATCGTCTGATTATCTGTTAAGAAATCATCGCGGGAATATTGCAAATTAACTGTTGGCGCGGTTCCCACGCTGGCCCAGGTAATATTCTTGACTGAACCGACTTTCCATTGTTCAGCTCCATTTGGTGCGCTCAGGGTAAATCCGCAACGAATTCTAAAATCACCATTTGATGTATCATTGGCCTGAGAATCATTAGTATCTGATACCCTGATCCGGCAAGTTCCGGCAACAGCATCAGGAATCGACCATGAATATGTTCCCACATTCGGAACATTATCCGCGATTAGATTATATGTTGAACCGCTATTAGATGAGTATTCCAGTTTAACAAATGGCAATGTTCCGTTCCAGGTCCAGTTAATATTCTGATTGCTTGCTACCATCCAGGCTTCTCCGCCATTCGGAGAAGTAATTGTAAAACTACCCTGAATCTTAAACACAGCTGATGAGGTATCAGTTACCGTCAAGTCAGAAAGATTTGTGATTCTCACCAAAGCCTGAGTAGTAATTGAATCAGGAACTGTCCAAGCATATGATCCGGTATTCGGAGTAGAGGCAATGATCGGTACAAAATTTGTTCCCCCATTATCCGAATATTCAACCAATACATTAGCAATTGAACCAACTCTGTTCCAGGTAATAACTTTTACTGCGCCAACAGCCCATGTTTCCCCGCCATTGGGCACAGTTAATATCAAATCGCCGCAAATCTTAAAGTTATTATTTGATTCATCATAAGCACTTGTATCAGCCGCATTAGCAACCTTAATCATACATTGATCAGAAATCGCATCCGGAACTGTCCAGACATATGATCCGGTATTAGCAATGCTCAGAGATATTACTATCCAGCTGGAACCAGCATTAGCGGAATAATCCAATCTAATATTCGGCACTGTTCCTGAAGAAGTCCAGGATATTGTTTCCGAGGAATTCACTACCCATGTTTCACCGCCATTAGGCGTAACCAAAGTAAAGTCTGCTTTGATTTTAAAATCAGCGTCTGATGTATCATAAACATTCGAATCCAAAACATCGGATACTCTTACCCGCAAAGTAGTATAAATCTCATCAGGAATAGTCCAAACATAATTAAGCAATGCGCCCGCGGCTGAGGTAATAATCAGATTCGGATATGTTGCTCCGCTGTTAATTGAATATTCCAATTTCACATTGGCAATTGTTCCATTCATTGTCCAGGTAATATTCTGCGCAGTAGCAACCCCCCATTGCTCCGCACCATTTGGCGCTGTCAATGTCAAAGTACCATTGATTTTAAATACAGCATTTGACAAATCATTAGCATCGCTGTCATTCACATCTGATACCCTAATCAAGCACTGATCAGAAATTCTGTCAGGGATTGTCCAGGAATAAAGATCTATATTGCCTACAGTAGCCGTGATCAAAGTCCAGTTAGATCCATTATTACTTGAATAAGATAAACGCACATTTGTAATTGTTCCAAAGGTTGTCCAAGTTATATCATGCAATGAATTAACTGCCCATTGTTCGCCGCCATTCGGAGTAATAATACTAAATCCGCCGCGAATAATAAAGTTACCGTCCGAAACATCATATACCGAAACATCAGCAGCATCAGCGATTTTAACTCTGATCAAGGTTCCTGGATCATCCGGAACATTCCAACTATAAGTTTCCAAAGATGCGTCTACTGAACCAATAATCGAATAAGGGAATGTTCCACCCCCGTCTTTAGAATAATCAATTCTCGCATTAACAATTGAACCAAACCGGGTCCAGGTAATATTGCGATTATCATTTATCAGTAAAACTTCTCCGCCATTTGGATAAGTTAATGTAAGATTACCTCTGATTTTAAAATTCGCGTCCGAGGTATCATTAACCACCCCTGGATTGCTGATATCTGATATTTTTATCCGCGCGGCAATCGATATCGCGTCCGGAATTGTCCAGCTATAAGAACCAATGGCCGCGGATGTACTTGCCGTAATAACTAGGGGATAAGTAACTCCGCCGTTTGTTGAAAGCTCTAATTTAACATTAGCAATTGAACCCATTGTTACCCAAGAAATTGCCTGCGAAGTGCCTACTGGCCATACTTCCCCGCCATTTGGCGCGGAAATTATCAGCTGACCAATAATATCAAACTCAGCATCTGATTCATCATACACCGTTGGATCCGAAAGATTAGTTATCTTTACTCTGGCTTGAGTACTAAGATTATCCGGAACACTCCAGGCATATGTTGCCAAAGCAGCATTGTAAGAAGCCACAATCACATTCGGATAAGTTGTTCCATTATCCGTTGAATATTCCAGTTTCACATTAGAAATTGATCCAGTAACTGTCCATGTAATATTTCGATTTGAACCAACTTCCAAAACTTCTCCGCCATTGGGCGTATCTAAGTGCAATACCCCTTTAATTGAGAAATTAGCATCAGAACTGTCATAAACCGTTGCATTAGCAGTATCCGTTATTCTTACTCTTACTTGATTGCCAATCGCATCAGGAATTGCCCAAGGATATGAACCTAGTGACGCGTTTACCGAAGCTGCTATAACACTCGGATATGTTGATCCACCATTGGTTGAATAAGTCATCGAAATATTCTGAATCGAACCAGTGGTTAACCAGGTTATATTCTCAGCAGTGTTTACTCTCCATTGCTCCGCGCCATTCGGCACTGTTAACTGCAAGCCGCCACGAATAGTAAAATCAGCATTTGATTCATCATAGACCGTTGAATCAGTTGCGTCTGTAACCTTAACTCTCGCATTTAAAGTCAAATTGTCCGGAATTGTCCAGGCATAAGTACCCGATACAGCATTTGTCAAGGCTGTAATTACATTGGGATATGTACTGCCGCTGTCAGTTGAATAATCAATTTTAACATTAGCAATTGAACCGACAATACTCCAAGTAATATTATTTGCCGAGCTGACCAGCCACGACTCAGCGCCATTTGGTGCTGTTAAACTAATGCTGCCGCGGATTTTAAAATTAGCATTGGAAATATCATTAGCATTGGCATTGGCAAAATCACTTACCCTTACACGCCCCTGCGAAGAAATTGAATCAGGGATTGTCCAGGGAAAAGATCCGGTATTAGCTGCTGAACCAGTGACTACATTAGGAAATGTTGTTCCGCCATCAGTTGAATATTCCAAAATAACTGTTGTTACACTACCCACAGTAGTCCAGGTAATATCATGCGAAGAACTCACAGTCCAAACTTCTCCGCCATTTGGCGCGGTAATTACAAACCCGGCTTTGATTGTAAAATCCGCAACCGATGTATCAAAAACTGTTACATCTGAAGCATCAGCTGCTCTTACTCTAACTTTTGTTGATGGCGCGTCTGGAATTGTCCAAGTAAAACTCAAAGCGCCTGCTGGAGCGGAAGCACTGATTGAATTAGGATATGTTGTCCCGCTATTAATTGAATAATCTAGTCGGACATTAGCGATTGATCCAACTCTTGTCCAGGTAATATTATGATTTGTGCCGACATTCCATTCCTCTGCTCCATCTGGAGATGTTAAATTCAGCACTCCCACAATCTTAAAATTAACATTAGTCGCATCATAAACCGTTGCGTCCGCGGTATCAGTTATCAGCACTTTGACCTGACTGGATATATCATCGGGAATTGTCCAAGCATAACTGCCAGTTCCCGCGTCTGTGGAAGCAGTTATTGTATTAGGATAACTTGATCCACCGTCAGTTGAATACTTAATGCTGATATTAGCAATTGCTCCGGTTCTGTTCCAAATTATGTTTTGACTGCTGGCTACATCCCATGATTCTCCGCCATTTGGAGTGGTTACTACCAATGAGCCTTTAATCTTAAACACCGCATTAGACGTATCATTAACACTGGCATCACTTATATTCGATACTCTAACTTTAAGATTTGTGCCAATCGCGTCCGCGACTGTCCAGGCATAAGTTCCGCTCATTCCGCCTGTAGAAGCAATAATTAAATTCGGATAAGTATTACCGCCGTCAGTTGAATATTCTAATTTCACATTAGTGATCGTTCCTGTAGGTGTCCAGGTAATATTCTGAGCAGCACCGACAATCCATTCCTCACCGCCATTTGGGACATTTAAAGCTAACACACCTTTAATTGTAAAATCAGCGTCTGATTCATCGTAAACCGTTGCATTAGCTGTATCAGTAACTTTAACTCTGGAATTACCGCCAATTGCATCCGGGATGCTCCAGGCATAAGTTCCGGCAGCTGCTGCTGTAGATGCGATTATCACGCTATCATAACTTGATCCGCTATTAGTTGAATATTCCAGTTTAACAGCCGGAATACTGCCGGTCATTGTCCAGGTAACATTCTGTGATGTACCAACATACCAGATCTGTCCGCCATTGGGTGATGTTAAAGTCAAAGAACCTTTGATCATAAAATTAGCATTTGAAGCGTCACTAACACTGGCATCCGCGGTATTCGATACTCTTACCCGCAAAGTTGTACTCAATGCGTCAGGGATTGCCCAGCTGTATGTACCGGTTGCCGCGTTTGTCGAAGCAATGATTGGATTTGGATATGTGCCTCCGGAATTCATTGAATAATCTAGGGCAACATTAGCAATTGATCCGGTTCTGCTCCAGGTTATATTTTCCCCGCTGCCAACTATCCATGATTCTCCGCCGTTTGGCACTGTTAAGTTTAAAGCGCCTTTAATTATAAAATCACTATTCGATTCATCATAAACCGTTGCGTCCAAAGTATAGGTTATCTTTACCCTTAGCTGTGTCCCGATATTATCCGGAATTGTCCAAGCATAAGTTAATAAGGAAGCATCAACAGAATTATTTATACTATTCGGATATGTTGTGCCGCTATTAGCTGAATATTCCAACTTAACAATCGGAATTGAACCATTACGTATCCAGGTAATATTCTGACTAGCACCCACAATCAGAATTTCTCCGCCATTTGGCGCGGTAAGCGTTAAATCACCTCTTATCTTAAAATTAGCATCAGAAGTATCCAAAGCCTGCGCGTCATTAACATCAGAGATTCTAACTCTTACTGTAGAAGAAAGCGCGTCAGGTATTGCCCAGGCATATGTATTTGTATTCGACACTGAACCAACAATTGTATTATCATATGTTGAACCGCCATCAGTTGAATATTCTAATTTCACATTAGCCACAGAACCGACAGTACTCCAAGTAATATCTTCAGAATCAGCGACTGTCCATACCTCTCCGCCATTAGGCGCGATAATTGTAAAAATAGCCTGAATACTAAAATCAGCAGTTGAGCGATCATCAACTGATATATCCGAAGCATCTGATATTTTTACCCGAGCGGTTGTTGTCGTTCTGTCTGGAATTGTCCAATAATATTCCAAACCACCAGCCGGAGTTGAAGCAATAATTAAATAATCATAGCTTGCTCCGCTATTTATAGAATATTCTAATTTTACATTGGCAATTGATCCAACCATTGTCCAGGATATTTTTCTTGACTCACCAACACCCCATTGCTCTGTTCCATCTGGCTGAGTTAAATTAAGTGAACCAATAATCTTAAAGTTAGTATCACTTATATCAAGGACGGTTGCATCTAATATGTCAGCAACCCTTACCTTTACAGTTGAATTTGGATTATCCGGAATAGTCCAGCTGTAACTTCCGGTTGAACCATCAGTTGAAGCCACGATTGTCGTTGGAAAAGAAACTCCGCCATCCAAAGAATAAGCTAAAACAACATTGGCAATTGATCCGGTTCTGGTCCAGGTAATATTCCGGCTTGTTCCAATTCCCCAAGCTTCAGCGCCATTTGGCGCGGTTAAAAGCAATGCGCCTTTGATCACAAAATTAGCATTAGAAATATCATTAACACTCGCGTCTGTTGTTTGAGATATCCTGACTCTCAGCTGTGTTCCAATCGCGTCCGGCACTGTCCAGGCATAGGTTCCGGTTCCCGCGTCAGTTGAGGCAATAACCAAATTCGGATAAGTTGAACCGCCATTAGTTGAATACTCTATTTTAATATTCGGAATACTTCCGGTTCTGTTCCAAGTAATATTATGAACTGAAGATACTATCCAACTTTCTCCGCCATTTGGCGTAAGTAAAGTCAAAGTACCTTTTATTGTAAAATCAGCATTTGATGTATCTGTAACCGTGGCATTAGATATATCAGTTATTTTAACCCTTATTACTGTTCCCAATGCATCCGGCACAGACCAATTATAAGTTAAAGTACTCGCATCCTCTGATGGAGCAATCATATTCGGATAAGTTACGCCGCTGTCTGTGGAATATTCCAGTTTTATGGTTGGAATTGATCCATTGCGTGTCCAAGTAATATTTCTTACTTCACCCACAAACCATACTTCTCCGCCATTAGGGACTCCTACACGCAAATTTCCCTTAATTGTAAAATTAGCGTTTGAAGTATCAAAAACCAGAGCATTATCCACATCCGATACTTTAACTCTTACGGTTTGCGATAAATTATCCGCGGGAGACCAGGCATAGCTTTCACTGCCGGCTCCGGTTGCCGCGATAATCAGATTTGGATAAGTTGTTCCGCTGTCTGTGGAATATTCCAGTTTTACGTTCTGAATTGAACCAAAACGATTCCAGATTATTGTTTCCGCGATCCCTACTTCAAATTGCTCTGCGCCATTTGGATAAATCATGGTCAAAGCGCCTTTGATCGTAAAATCAGCATCCGATGCATCCCAAACACTGGCATCAGCTGTATCAGTTATTTTCACTTTAATTGTTGTTGCTAAATTATCGGGAATTGTCCAGGCATAGCTTAATGCTGAAGCATCGGTTGACGCGATAATTAAATTCGGATAAGTTGTTCCACTATTGGTTGAATATTCCAGTTTTACATTAGATATGCTACCAAATCTGGTCCAGGTAATATTATTAATTGCAGCAACATTCCAGGATTCAAATCCATTCGGGCTGATTAAAGTTAATTGTCCTCTAATCTTAAACAATCCGTCCGTAGTGTCCAGTGCTGTAGGATTATCCACATCTGATATCCTAATCTTGCAGGCAATCGATAAATTATCCGGTATTGTCCAGCCATAGATTTCTGTATTTGGAGTTGTCGCGATTATATCTGTATATGTTGATCCGCTGTTTACCGAATATTCCAATTTTACATTTGCGCAGTCTCCGGTTGTTAGCCAAGTTAAATCCTGTGATGATGCTACTTCCCAGACTTCTCCGCCGTTCGGTGATGTGATCGCGAATTTCGGCATGATTGTAAAATCAGCATTTGATACATCAAATACATTTACATCTGCCGCGTCCGCGATTTTTACTCTAATTGTTTTATTAACTGAATTTGGAATTGTCCAAGAATAACTTAATCCCGCTGCTCCGGTTGAACCAATAATCGCGTTTGAATATGTTGCTCCGCTATTAATTGAATAATCCAGTTTCGCGTTAGTAATTGACCCTGATACTGTCCAGGTGATATTTTCACTTGTGCCTACTACCCATTCTTCCGCTCCGTTTGGCGCGGTTAAAACAAATGCGCCAATAATCTTAAAATTCGCATTAGATACATCATATACTGCCAAATCACTTATATCTGTAATTTTAACTTTTACTGTAGCATTGATTGAATCCGGAACTGTCCAGGCATAGCTAAGCGCTGCTCCTGGTGTAGAAGCGATAATTACTGTATCATAAGATGTTCCGCCATTCAGTGAATAACGCAGTTCAAGATTAGCAATTGTTCCTTGCTTGGTCCAAGTAATATTATTGATCGAACCCACTACCCATGATTCCCCGCCATTTGGCGCAGTCACGGTTAAGGATCCTTTGATTTCAAAATCAGCATCAGAAGCATCATTTACAGTTCCATCACTTGCATCAGATACTCTTACTCTCACATTTGTTCCAATCGCGTCGCCGACTGTCCAGGCATATGTACCAGTTGCCGCGTCAGTAGAAGCAATAATCGCGTTTGGATATGATGTTCCGCTATCAGTTGAATAATCCAATTTTGCGTTAGCAATGCTTCCGGTTCTTGTCCAGGTAATACTCCTTGATTCACCAACTATCCATAATTGCCCGCCGTTGGGAACATTTAAAACAAGCTTTCCTTTAATACTTAAATTAGCATCTGACTCATCATTTACTGTTGCATTCGAGGTATCAGTAATCCTGATTTTAATCTGACTGCTGATCGCGTCAGCAACTGTCCAGGCATATGTTCCCAAAGACGCGTCAACTGTTGCCGTGATAATATTCGGATAAGTTGTTCCGCCGTCAGTGGAATATTCTATTTTCGCATTGGCAATTGAACCAGTTCTCGTCCATGTAATGTTTTGTGATCCATTTACAAACCAAATCTCTCCGCCGTTTGGCGCGGTAATCTGCAATACGCCTTTAATTGTAAAATTAGCATCTGAACGATCAAATACCAGCGCATTATCAACATCCGTTGCCTGTACTCTTAATGTTGTTGAAATAAGATCCGGAACAGCCCAAGCATAGCTTTGCGCAGCCGCGTCAGTTGCCGCGATAATTAAATTCGGATAAGTAATTCCACCATTGGTTGAATATTCCAGCTTAACATTAGCGATACTGCCAAATCGTACCCAAGTGATATTATAAGCACTGCTGACTAATAAATCCTCTCCGCCATTTGGCGCAATAACTGTTAAAGCGCCTTTGATCGTAAAATCTGCGTTTGATTGATCCCAGACACTAGCATCAGCAGTATCGGTTACTTTTACTTTAATTGTTGTTGCTAAATTATCTGGTATTGTCCAAGAATAACTTAATGCTGATGCGTCTGTTGACGCGGTAATCAGATTCGGATAAGTTGTGCCGCTATTAGTTGAATATTCCAGTTTTACATTAGCTATACTGCCGAATCTTGTCCAGGTAATGTTTTGAATAGCAGCTACATTCCATGACTCTGCTCCGTTCGGAGATGTCAACGTTAATGCGCCTCTGATCTTAAATAATCCGTCTGTGGTATCTATTGCCGTGGGATTATCCACATCTGATATTCTAATCTTGCAGGCTATGGATAAATTATCCGGTATTGTCCAGCCATAGGTCTCGGTATTTGGTGTTGAGGCAATTATATTTGTATAATTTGTTCCGCTGTTTACTGAATATTCCAATTTT
>JAHITE010000017.1 GCA_018817585.1 Candidatus Omnitrophota bacterium | reverse complement strand
TACCCCGTAAACCTAATAGGGGCGGTTAGCTCAGTTGGTTAGAGCGTTGCGTTGACATCGCAAAGGTCACAGATTCGAGTTCTGTACCGCCCACCATTTGATAATAAAAAGGTGGTAAGAACGAAGAATCTGAAAAGAGGGTTTTAGGGAGAAAGATTGTTTCTCCCTATCGGGGTACGTGAACTTCTCTGCGGAAGGAAAAGGAATATTAAGGGAAAACCATAAGGGTTGTCCCTTAAGGAGTGCGCACCTGAGCACGGCGCTGCTTTACAAGCGTTAGCGGAAGGTGCAAACGACAGATTGGAGTTCTGTACCGCCCACCATTGACCATTTTGCGTTGGCAAAATGGAATTACGAATTACGAATGAGAAATTATAATAGTACATAGTACAAATAATTCATAACTCATAATTAATAAAATATGGATTTAGCTACATTAAGACATAGTTGTTCGCATATCATGGCCCAGGCAGTAACTGAGTTGTTTCCTGCGGTTAAAGTGGCGATCGGTCCTTCAATTGAGGACGGATTTTATTATGATTTTGAAAAAACCGAGCCGTTTAATCCAGATGATCTGCTGAAAATTGAAAAAGTAATGAAACATATTATTAAGCAGAATCAACTGTTGACCAGTGAACAATGGACTAAACAGCAGGCAATTGAATATTTCACCGAGCATAAAGAAACTTATAAGCTGGAATTGATTCAGGCAATTGCTGATGATTATGTTACTATATATAAAACCGGTGATAAGTTTTTAGATCTTTGCCGCGGTCCGCATATTGGTTCAACCGGCCAGATCAAAGCCTTTAAATTATTATCGATTGCTGGTGCTTACTGGCGGGGGGATGAAAAAAATCCCATGCTTCAGAGAATTTACGGCACTTGTTTTGAAACTAAAGAATTACTTGATGAGTATTTGACCAGACTGGAAGAAGCCAAGAAAAGAGATCATCGTAAACTTGGCACCGAGCTTGAGCTGTTTGAAATGTCTGATGAAATGGGCGCGGGACTGGTATTATATCATCCTAAAGGCACGGTATTGCGCGGCATACTTGAAGATTATGAAAAAGTCGAGCATCGTAAACGCGGATATCACCAGATCATTGGACCGATGATCATGAAGTCTGATATTTGGATTAAATCCGGACATTATGATTATTACAAAGAAAATATGTATATTTTCTCAGTAGAAGGCAAAGAGTTTGCCATAAAGCCGATGAATTGTCCGGGACATATCATGGTCTATAAGTCCAAGAAACGCAGTTACCGGGAACTGCCTTTGCGTTTATTTGAGCTTGGTACTGTGCACAGACATGAAAAATCCGGAGTATTGCACGGATTATTAAGAGTCCGCGGATTTACTCAGGATGACGCGCATTTATTCTGTACATCAGAAAATTTAAAATCCGAAATCAAGGATATTATTGATTTTGTTATGGATACGATGAAGGTATTTGGCTTTAATGAATGTCATATTGAGCTGAGCACTCGTCCGGAAAAAAGCATTGGAACTGACGCTGATTGGCAGCAGGCAACTGAGGCTTTAACTGAATCTTTAAAGGAAAAAGAATTAAAGTTTGATATCAATGAAGGTGATGGGGCTTTTTACGGACCAAAGATTGATATTAAATTAAAAGACGCGATTGGCAGACAATGGCAGTGCGCTACGATACAATGTGATTTTGCTCTGCCGGAGCGTTTTGATTTAAAATATGACGCGGCTGATGGTACACAGCAAAGACCGATTATGCTGCATCGCGTATTGTTGGGCAGTTTGGAAAGATTCTTTGGCTGTTTGATTGAACAATATGCCGGGGCTTTTCCTGTATGGCTGGCGCCGGTGCAGTTAAAAGTTGTTCCGGTTTCAGAAAAACAGCATGATTATGCTCAAGCGGTATATCAGACTTTATTTGATCAGAATATTCGCTGTGAAGTTGATACGCGCAATGAAAAAGTCGGTTATAAAATCCGCGACGCGGTAAAGCAGAAAATCCCCTATATTTTAGTTGTCGGTGATAATGAAGTGGCAAATCAGACTGTAGCGGTGCGCTATGAACGCGGCGTGAATAAAGCTCAGACAGTTAATGATGTTAAACTGGAAGATTTTTTAAAGACTATTAACGAAAAGATCCAATCACGAATAGTAGAATAACTAAAAGAAAGGAAGGTGGGAATATTTCGAAGTTTGTAAAAGTAAATGAGCAAATCAGGGCCAAGGAAGTACGGTTAGTGGGTGCTGAAGGCGAACAAATAGGGATAGTCTCTATTTTTGACGCGATAAGTAAAGCCAAAGCCATAGAACTGGATTTGGTGGAAGTAGCCCCGGATTCAACTCCTCCGGTTTGTCGAATCATGGATTATACTAAATTCCGCTATGATCAAAAGAAACAGCAGCGGGAGGCGAAGAAAAAACAAAAGGTTGTTCAGACTAAAGAGCTGCGTCTTAAGCCAAAAATTGGTGAACATGATTATCAAGTAAAAGTAAAAGCATTAAAGAAATTCCTGGAACATAATGATAAGGTCAGAGTAAGAATGACTTATCGGGGAAGAGAAATGGCTCATATGGAATTTGGCCAGAAGATACTAGACCGGATTGTTGTCGATGCCGCGGAATTTGGAGATCTGGAACGCGCGCCAATCAAAGAAGGTCGCAATGTAATATTGACATTTAAGCCGAAATAATTAGGCGTAAACAGGAAGAGGAAAGTAATGCCGAAGATGAAACTCAAAACCAAAAAAGGGGTAAAGAAGCGTTTTAGTTTTACCAAAAAAAACAAGGTAAAGCATGATAAGGCGAATAAAGGCCATTTAAAATCATCGAACAACGCGAAGAATACCAGAAAAACCCGGAGAACCGGTGTAGTATCAAAGTCTGAAACAAAGATGATCAAGACTTTAATGCCGTATAATTAATTTTTTTTGCTTGAGTATATGCAGCAAGACGCCTTAGTCGGGTTCTTTTTGATAAAAGTTCTCTGGCAAGGTCCACAAGTTCGCAACAAATATACTCAGGACAGTTCTGCTGTGCAGAACGCATAAGGAGGTAAATAAAAATGCCAAGAGTAAGAAGATCACCAGCAACGAAAAAGAGAAAGAAAAAGATTCTAAAAGCTGTTAAAGGCGCGTTTGGTCTGCGGAAAAATGTTTATCGTAGAGCAAAAGAAACTATTCAAAGAGCTTTACGGTTTGCCCAGCGTGACCGGAAAAACCGCAAACGTGAGTTCAGACAGCTTTGGACAGTCCGGATTAATGCCGCGGTACGCGAGCAGGATATGTCTTACAGCCGGTTTATCGGTGCTTTGAAAAAAGCCAATGTGCTTATCGACAGAAAAATGATGGCTGAGCTGGCAGTTAATGACAAACCGGTATTTGCCGCTTTGGTTAATGTTGCCAAATCAGTAAAGTAAGATCTTTTAAACGATTAACTTTTCAACCAAAAAGACGAACATGGATGATAAACTAAAAGCAATAGAGCAGGAATTTCAACAAGCGATTAGTAATGCTGATTCTCTGGATACTATTGAGAATATCCGGATCAGATTTTTAGGCAGAAAAGAAGGACTGGTAACAAATATTTTTAAACAGCTGGGAACAGTTTCCCCTGAGCAAAAACCTTTGTACGGCCAGAAGATTAATCATTTAAAAGACCTGGTAACTCAGGAAATTGACAATAAAGCAAAACAAATTGAAGGGCAGATCGCCAAGGGAGTCAGCCAAAAAGCGAGCAAAGGTTTTGATATAACCTTACCGGCTTTTAAGCAGACAATTGCCAAGGCACATCCTCTGACATTAGTCAGGGATGAGATCTGCTCTTTGTTTATTGAAATGGGTTTTAATATAGTCGAAGGCCCGGAGATTGAGACTGAATACTATAACTTTGAAGCTTTGAATATTCCTTTGGAACATCCATCCCGTGAATCATTTGATACTTTTTATCTGGATAAAAAACATTTGCTGAGAAGTCATACTTCACCTGTCCAGATCCGTTATATGGAAAATAATCAGCCGCCGATCCAGATAGTTGTTCCCGGCAAAGTATACCGCCCGGACGCGACTGATGCCACGCATTCATTTATGTTTCATCAGCTGGAAGGCTTATTGATTGATAAAAATATTACCTTAGCTCATCTTAAAGGGGTATTAAGCGTATTTGCCAAAAAACTATTTGGACCCAAGACCAAGACCAGGTTTCGTCCGCATTTTTTCCCGTTTACCGAACCATCCGCGGAAATGGATGTATCCTGCATTATTTGCGGCGGCAAAGGCTGTAGAGTCTGCAAGTATAATGGCTGGATTGAAATTTTGGGCTCAGGCATGGTTCATCCCAAGGTTTTAAAAGCCGGTAATATTGACAGCAAAAAATATTCGGGCTTTGCTTTTGGTATGGGCATTGAAAGAATTGCCATGCTAAAATACGGGATTGATGATATTAGATTATTCTATGAAAATGATTTAAGATTTGTAAAACAGTTCAGCTAATAATTAACAAATAAATTAAGACAGTAAAAATAAAGAAGAAAAACTAAATATGAAAGTATCTTTAACCTGGTTAGAACAATACATAGATATTAAGATTCCCACGCAAAAACTGGTGGATAAATTAACTGATGCCGGATTAGAAGTCGGAGCAGTGGAAAAAGTCAATAATGATACTGTATTTGAGATTGAAATCACTTCTAATCGTCCGGATTGGCTGAGCTTGCTGGGTATTGCCCGGGAAGTTGCCGCGGTTACTGGTACAAGAAAAATCATCCAGCCAGACGCATTATCGCAAATAAACAAACCAAGCAAACAAAAAAAATCCTATTCCATTGAAATTCAAGACAAAGCAGCTTGTCCAAGATATGTGGGTAGATTAATCCGCGATGTGCGGATTGCACCATCCAAAGAAAACATTAAAACTTATTTAGAGAATATTGGCTCAAGACTTGTCAATAATGCCGCGGATATTACTAATTACTGCTTGTATGAAACTGGTCAGCCGATGCATGTATTTGATTTTGATAAAATTGAAGGATCAAAGATCGTTGTCCGCAGAGCGAAAAAAGGCGAGACAATTACTACTTTAGACGGCGTTAACCGTAAACTTGATGAATCGATCTTAGTAATTGCGGATGCTAAAAAGCCGATTGCTATTGCCGGGATCATGGGCGGATTAGATACAGAAGTAACTTATTCCACTAAAAATATCCTTTTAGAATCAGCTTGTTTTGATCCAGTGACTATTCGCCGCGGTTCAAGAAAACTCGGATTATCTACTGAGTCTAATTACCGATTTGAGCGCAAAGTTGATACAGGTAATATTGTTTTCGCATCCTGCCGGGCAGCATATTTATTGCAGGATATCTGCAAAGGTCATGTTGAGAGTTTTTATCTGGATGTAAATTATTTAAAAGATAAAGTTAAAAAAGTCGATATTCAGGCCGACCATGTGGAAAGACTTACTGGCATTAAAGCCTCGCCTTCTAAAATTAAAAGCATTCTTTTACCTTTAGGGTTTAAAGTTGCTAATGCTAAAAAGAAAAACACTCTGACTGTGACTGTTCCCAGCTTTAGAACCGATGTAAGCATTGAAGAAGACTTGATTGAGGAAATAGCCAGGGTAGAAGGCTTTAGCAGTATAATCGAGTCATTACCGCCTATCCAGGCGCATATTAACAGTGCCTGTACTGATCAATACATGGCAAAAACCAAGATCAGCAATCTTTTGCTTGGCCAGGGGATTAATGAGATCATCACCTTGACTTTGATGAGCTGTAAAAACCTGGATGACGCGTTTATTCCTGCTGATAAGCGGGTAACATTGATCAATCCTTTGAGCATTGAGCAGGAAACATTAAGAACATCGATGCTCCCATCTACGCTTAAAGTAATTAACACTAATCTTAACCGCAAGGTTAAAGATCTAAAAGTATTTGAAATCGGCAATATCTATGAGAAAACAACTAATAAATTCCTGGAAACAGAAACAGTTGCCATAGCGATTACCGGCAATGCATATCAAAACTGGAAAGACCATAACCGTAAAGTAAGTTTCTATGATTTAAAAGGCATTGTGGAAACTATTTTAGATAGTTTTGGTGTGGACAGCAATTATACGCTTGAAGCCAAAGTATTAGCTTATTTTGATCCTGAGCAATCAGCTGTTATTATAGTTGATAATAAAGTTATTGCTGAGCTGGGTAAAGTAAATAAAAAAGTTTTAAAAAACTATGATATCTCTGAGCCGGTTTATTTTGCCCAGTTAAATATAGCTGATATCGTATCACTGCAAAGAACCGCTTTTCGCTACAACTCAGTGCCGAAATATCCGTCTGTAAACCGAGATATTGCCCTGGTAGTTGATAAGCACATTTCTGCTCAGTCTGCGCTGGATATTATCAAACATGTCGCAGGCGCTCTTGCCGTAAAAACCGAACTCTTTGATGTGTATACAGGTGATCAAGTCCCTGATGATAAGAAGAGTCTTGCATTTTCTATTGAATACCAAAGCACAACAGCAACGCTGATAGAAGACGAAGTAGCTAAAGTTCATAATGCTGTACAAGAAAACTTGCTTAGTAAGCTTGGGGCGATGCTTAGGTAATTTAGCTCATAGCTGATGGCTAAAAAAAATTATAACTGAAAAACTATTGACCATTGACAATAAGCCAAAAAGCAGCGATTAGGAGTGAGAAGTTTCCCCTTTGGAATTTTATCGCTGAGGTTCTTTGCTTCGTTTCTTTTTCCTGGAGAAAAGAAGGGGGCTGCGATCAAATGTTGAAGCTGTAGGAAAAGCCCCTTCCCCCCTCTAAAGTTCTTTCTTCTTTCTCTAAAATTAGGTAAAATAGAATACAGACCTACGAGAAAGGAGCACGGATGGCTCGATATAAATCTTATTCCTACGAACAAGCAATGTTTATCCCAATTAACTTTAGCAAGCAAATAATCCCCGGAAGTTTTGAACATGCCTTAAACTACATCGTCGACAATGAGATAGATACAACAATATTCGCAAACCGTTACAAAAATGATGAAACCGGCGCTCCGGCATATGATCCGGCGATACTGCTTAAAATCGTACTCTATGCTTATTCCCGCGGCATTACATCTTCCCGAG
>JAHITE010000016.1 GCA_018817585.1 Candidatus Omnitrophota bacterium | reverse complement strand
CGAATCCGGCAGAGATGATTTAAACAGATATCTAGGGGGGGTGATAGATAAATCGTTAACCCTGGATATTAACCAGGTTATGTCCGATCAAAAGTTAATGCAAATTTCCATATAGACCGACACTTAGCAATAGAATATGGCCAAACTTTGACATTGGATAAAATGCAGAACTACAATACGTAATTATCCTCCTCTAAACAGCGTCATAGAACCAGTATAAGGTCAATGGTCGATGATCAATAGTAAAAACTATGAGCCATTAGTGATAAGCCATAGACTGATAATTATTGACGAACTGGGGGCAAAGGGGTATTATTTATGCCATTATTTTAGCGTATTTGATTATGCCCATAGTAGGGAATTTGCAATATTATAAGGATGTGGCAGTAACGCATAATGGCACAATCAAACAAGGCGGAGTAACCTTGGTAAACAATAATCATGCCGGTAATATTGTTTTAATTGGTACCGATGCTAATCCGATTGAAATTATCGGGCCGGCAGTTGTTAGCGGCGATGTTTTAATAAACAGGACAGGGAAGTATTTATTCTGGGGAATATCGAATTACCAAAGCCTATGGAGTAGACCCCACGGATAATACTATTGGCTATGTTCAGTATTATTCTAAGGATATTGTTTGTTTCGGGATGATATTAGCTCTTAACAAGTGCGGTCAGTAATAAAAATCCAAAGGGTAAAAGATGAACAGCGCAAAAAACTAGCTGAACAAGTTGATTCGTAAATAGTAAATAAGCCGGAGGCTGTTCAAGATCAGACTGCAAGTGCTTTAATTCCCAGGGGATGATTGTGGAGACTCCTCAACCATTAGCAGTTCAGCCAATAATTTTTGCTTAGAAAAAAAAGCGTTCCAATCGGGGATATATATTCCTATTTTTGGTTTTAGGTGTTGTTTACGTAATAGTTTTCAATCAGCAAAAAAACAAGTAAAGCGGTGCGATTATTGATGGTATGGATAAATGGGTTTATGTGCTATAATAAGCTAGGTTGAGATAGGGATTTATTTAATATTTTATAATAATTGGTGCTTATTATGCGGTCACGGTTTTTAAATGGTTTTCTGGTGTTTGTTTGGCCAGATTTGGTTTTTAAATATGCAATACAGGCAGAAACAGCTTTTGAGCCGCTGGTTTCTCTGTTGCTTTTTGCCAGTATATTTACTGCTCTTGGGTTAAGGTTAATCCAGCAATTTTCCTCCTATACGCTTAATTTGCGATTTGCCACAGCTTTATTGATAATTTTTTCTGTTTTTTTTATATTTGTATTGATTACAGCAGCAATCAGTGTTTTTTTAAACTGGGTTTACTCTGCGTGTATTAAAATCGGCAAAAAGAAAATACAGGCTGATTTTTTGAGCAGTTTTTGCTGCCATGCTTATATTATGCCGATTTGGCTTTTTTTGATTTCAATTTATTTGTTTTTGCCTAATTTAGAGAAAACAACTTTATTTGGCATAAGCGCAGTGTTATTAATGATCAGGTTATTGGATATTGAGGCAAGGCTGATAAAAGCTATTTACGGGTTTAGGCTTATTCAAAGTTATTTGCTAGTTTTTGTTCAGCTAATTTTAGTTGTTTTTGGCGCGAGTTTGGCTTATTTTAGCAGGGATATTATAAGATATTTAAATCAGGGTTGCCTAGTTTTTTGATTTACTGATTTGTAAAAGTTTATTTAAACTTGATCTTTTATTAAGTTTCTTAAGTTTCTTCCGAGGAAAAAGCTTGCTATTTAAATAAGGTTTTGCTAAAATTTATATTTGTTCACGCCCTGTTTTTAAAATACGTACTTATCCAAATAAAAACCCAAGAGGATTATATGAATAATAAGATATTTCCAGACAATAAAGAGGAAAAACCCTTGAACCAGAATAAGAAGACTCCTAAAAACAGACAAACTCGTTTATTTACCCCTTTATTTATTTTATTGGCAGTATTATTTTTTATGGGTCTAATTTCTGAACAGTTTGATAAAACATCGCAAAAGAAAGTATCTTATTCTGAATTTTTTAATATGGTTACTCATAATAAGGAAAATCATCAAATTACTAAAGTTGAATTGGGAGAAGGAATTGCTGTTGTAGATCTGGAGAATAAAAATAAATTTACGGTTTCTGTGCCGCTTAATGACGCGGATTTAATCAAAGAATTGCGTTTGAATGTTGATGTCTTTACGATTAAAGAGTCAAATATGTTTTGGTTAAACGTGATAAGTTTGATGTGGCCGCTGTTTATCCTGGGGATGATTATTTGGTTTGCTTATCGCGGTACGCAAGGTGGAGGTAATAAACTGTTTTCCTTTGGCAAAAGCCGGGTGCAGCATATTGGAGAAAATCATGTTAAAACCACTTTTAACGACGTCGCCGGGGTTGATGAGGCTAAAGAAGAATTACAGGAGATTATTGAATTTTTAAAAGATCCTAAAAAGTTTCAACGCCTGGGAGGTAAAATTCCTAAAGGTGTTTTATTAATGGGTCCTCCGGGGACTGGGAAAACTCTTTTAGCTAAAGCTGTTGCTGGTGAGGCAGGGGTTCCTTTTTTAAGCATAAGTGGTTCTGATTTTGTGGAAATGTTTGTGGGTGTAGGAGCTAGTCGAGTGCGTGATCTTTTTGAACAGGCAAAAAAAGCATCAAAAATTCTTGGGCGTGGTAGCATTATTTTTATTGATGAAATCGATGCTGTTGGCCGCCAGCGTTTTGCTGGTGTGGGCGGAGGGCATGATGAACGCGAACAGACTTTAAATGCTTTGCTGGTTGAAATGGACGGGTTTAATACCCAAGCAGGGATTATTCTCATGGCCGCAACTAATCGGCCTGATGTTTTGGATCCTGCGCTGCTTAGGCCCGGTAGATTTGATCGCCAGGTTGTTATTGATCGGCCGGATTTAATCGGCAGAGAGTCGATATTAAAGGTACATGCCCGCAATGTAAAACTGCACTCAACTGTAAATTTGAATTCATTAGCGCGGCAAACTCCAGGTTTTACGGGAGCAGATCTGGCTAATTTAGTTAATGAAGCAGCACTGCTTGCTGCCAGGCGAGATAAAGAGTTTGTGAATATGGAAGAATTGCAGGAATCAATAGAAAGAGTTATGGCCGGCCCTGAACGCAAATCGCGGATCATGAATAAAAATGAAAAAGAAATAGTGGCTTATCATGAGTCAGGACATGCTCTTTTATCCATGCTTGTTCCTAAAGTGGATCCTTTGCATAAAGTATCAATTATTCCCAGAGGCACAACTGCTTTGGGTTATACCATGAATTTTCCAACCGAAGATAAGTACCTTGTTTCAAAAAGTGAATTATTGGGAGAACTGACTGTTTTTCTTGGCGGCAGAGTTAGTGAAGAGTTAATTTTTGGAGAAATAACTACGGGTGCGCATAATGATCTTTCCCGAGCTACGACAATTGCCCGAAGAATGGTTTGCGAGTATGGGATGAGCAAGACTTTAGGTAATTTGACTTTTGGACACAGACAGCAGCAGATATTCTTAGGTCGTGACATGCTTGATGAAAAGAATTACAGTGAACAAACAGCAGTAATAATTGATCAAGAAGTTCGCAAAATAATAGACGAATGTTATGAGCAGGCAAAGAAGCTGCTTACTGATAATTTTGACAAGCTTAAGAAATTAGCGGAAACACTTTTAGAAAAAGAAGTTATGGATTCTAAGGAAGTGCGTAAACTGCTTGACTTGCCCGCGGAAAAAGAAGCGCACCTTATTGACTTGGAAACAGAGCAATTAAAACCGCAAAAAAAAGATACAGTTCAATCGGAAAAGGGAAGAGAAAAAAATGAGGCAGTTTCTGAGTTGAACAGTGTAGACGCGGAAAAAGATGTATAGCTCTAAAATAAAAAAAAACAGCAATATGCATAAATTCCAATGTGGTAAATATATTCTCGATCTTTCTAGACGCACATATATTATGGGAGTTTTAAATGTTACTCCTGATTCTTTTAGCGATGGGGGAGATTATTTAGATCAAAATAAAGCGATTGAGCATGCTCTCAAAATGGAGAAACAGGGAGCAGATATTATTGATATCGGAGCTGAATCTACGCGGCCTGGAGCAAAGCAAGTCTCAGCTGATGATCAGCTTTTGCGGATTGAATATGCGGTTAAAATACTTGCGAAAAAATTAAAGGTACCGATTTCTATTGATACTTCCAGTTCGATTGTTGCGCAACATTGTTTAGAACTTGGCGCCAGTATCATAAATGATGTTTTTGCTTTACGTAAAGATGCGAAACTAGCAAAAGTGATTGCTGAATATAAAGCCGGTGTTATTTTAATGCATATGGATAAAACTCCGTGGGATATGCAGAAGAACCCCCAATATAAGAATATAGCGGTAGAAATAAAGGCTTTTTTAAACCAAGCTAAACAAAGAGCAATTAAAAGCGGGATTAAACAACAACGAATCATGCTCGATCCGGGAATTGGCTTTGGCAAAACAACAGAACATAATTTAGAAATTATTAATAATTTGGCTTGTTTTAAAAGTTTGGGATGCGGAATTTTAATTGGCACATCGAGAAAATCTTTTATCGGTAAGGTTCTGAATTTACCAATTAAGGAAAGAGAGTTTGGCACTGCGGCAAGCATAGCATTATCTATTGCTAATGGGGCAAATGTAGTAAGGGTGCATAATGTGCAGCAAATGAGACAGGTATCAGGTTTGAGTGATGCGATAATCAGGCAGGGATTTTAAATATGGTTACAGATTGGAATCTTTTTGAATTATTAAAAATTGTGCTTGAGATTTCTATAATTTGGTTTTTAATTTATAGATTTATGTTGTTTATTCAAGGAACTAGGGTTATTCCTCTGGTCCGCGGTGTTATTGTTTTAATTGTGCTGTTTTCGCTTACAAATATTTTAAATCTCGCGGTTATTAATTGGATTCTTACAAAATTATTTGCCATCTCCGTTATTGGATTCTTAATAATCTTTCAGCCGGAGATCCGCAGAGGTTTAAGTAAAATCGGGCAAACTTATTTTGATTTATTTTTTCCTTTACCTGAAGAAGGCGTGATAAGTAAGATAAGCCAGTCTTTAACCAGTCTAGGCCAAAAGCGCATAGGTGCTTTAGTTGCTTTTGAGCGCGGAGTGGGATTAAAGACTTATGCTGAAACCGGAGTGAGAATTGATTCCGGGATAAGTGCTGAATTACTAAATACAATATTTTCTCCTCTCGGGCCATTGCACGATGGAGGAGTTATTATTAGTGCTGGCCGTTTGGTGGCAGCGGGATGTATTTTTCCGCTTTCTCAGAATCAAGACCTTGATCGCTCTATAGGTACAAGACATCGTGCCGCGATCGGTTTGAGTGAGGAGACAGACGCGCTGGTTGTTATGGTATCAGAAGAGACAGGAAAAATATCCATTGCTAATCAAGGAGAATTGATAACTGATTTTCAGGGAAAAGATTTCAGTTTTGTGCTAAAAAATATTATGCAGCAAAAAGAAGAAAAAAAAGCGATGTTTTATAATTGGAGACACAAGCGTCATGAAGTTAAGTAAGGGCAAGAAAAAAAATTTAGTCATGCAAATTTTTAGCTTGTTTTTAGCTATTGTTGTTTGGCTTTATATCCATGCGATATTAAGCGGTGGGCCGCCTGCCTACAAGGATTTAAAAGGAGTGGCAGTTAATCTTATGGGCGAGCCTTTGTTTTTAGGGAAAAATGTGTTTACAGTAGAAGTTGATCGCAGTACTGTTGATTTAAGGGTTAAAGGGCCGGAACAAGAAATAGAAAAATTAACCCGCATGGATATTACTGCATATGTTAATATTAGCGGTCTGCGTTCAGGCCGGGAATATTCTCCTGTGGTGAATTTTATTTTACCTCAAAATATCGAAGTTGTCGGGGCTCTGCCTCTGATTAGAGTAGAGATAAAGGATAAGAATATATGATGAAGAAAGAGCATTTGTTTGGTACTGATGGGATCAGGGGGCAGTTTGGTGAATTTCCTTTAACTGAAAATATTATTTTTGCAGTTAGCCTTGCTTTGGGTAAATGGCTGCAGGAAGCGCATAAAGGAACAAAAAAAAACAGGATTGTCATTGGTAAAGATACACGCAGTTCTTGTAATCAAATAGAGCAATATTTAGCCCAAGGTTTTACTTCGTGTGGCATTGAAGTATGTTCTGCTGGTGTAATCCCGACTCCGGGGCTTGCTTATTTAACAAATACAATGGACGTGCAAATGGGTGTTATGATCTCTGCTTCGCACAATTCTTGGACGGATAATGGAATAAAATTCTTTAAGCATAATGGATACAAACTTTCCGAAAAACAGGAGCGTGCTATAGAAAAAATAGCCTATCCGATCATTCAGGATATAGATAACAAGCAAAAAATAAAGCACAAGAAAGTTGTTATAAAAAAAGTTGCAAGCAGTTCATATTTGGAGCATTTAAAAAACTGTTGTCTGGGGTTAGAGCTTAAAGGCAAAAAGATCGTGGTTGATTGTGCTAATGGTGCGGTATCTGGTTATGCCGAAAAACTATTTTCTGATTTAGGCGCTAATGTTTTTGTTTTAAATGATAAACCTGATGGCAAGAATATTAACCTGAATTGCGGGTCGATGCATCCTGAAGTTGCTGCACAGTATTTAAAAAAGAAAAAAGCGGATATTGCTTTTTCTTTTGACGGAGATGCGGATAGAGTTATATTCAGCGATAATAATGCAAAAGTTTTAGATGGTGATTACATTATGACAATGATTGTGCGCTATTTTTTAGCGGAAAACAAATTAGCGAACAATATTGTTGTTGGTACATCAATGAGCAATTTTGGATTAGAGAAACTTTTAGAAAAATTAGAAGTGAGGTTGATCCGTGCGGATGTAGGGGATAAATATGTTTTAGAAGAGATTATTAAAAACAAGTCAAGTTTTGGTGGAGAACAATCAGGCCATATGATTTTTCTTGAGTATGCTACTACTGGAGATGGAATGCTTACTGCAGTGCAAATATTAATGGCTTTACAAAAAACAAAAAAAAGCATTAAAGCTCTTTGTCATGGGCTAAAAAAATATCCGCAATTAATTCATAATATAAAGGTTAGAGAAAGAAGGCCTTTTAAGAAGATGCCAGTAGTTCAGCAAAAAATAGACCAAGCGCAGAAACAGTTAAATGGGCGGGGTAGATTGGTTATGCGTTATTCAGGCACTGAATTGCTTGTCAGGATAATGGTTGAAGCGGAAAATAAAAAAGAAATAAAACAAATCGCTGCTGAAATAGGAAACGCAATTGCCAAAGAAGTAGGGATTTAATGATACCAAGACTGGGAGTTAATATCGATCATGTGGCTACAATCCGACAAGCAAGAAAAACAGTAGAGCCAGATCCGTCCGCGGCTGCCTTAATTGCTGAAAATGCCGGAGCAGATGGGATAACAGTTCATTTGCGCGAGGATAGACGGCATATAAATGATAGAGATGTTAAGCTTCTTCGGAAAACAATTAAAAGCCGCTTAAATCTGGAAATGTCGATAAACCCCTTGATTGTAAAAATTGCTTGTCAAATAAAGCCAGATCAAGCAACGCTTGTTCCGGAAAAAAGACAAGAAATTACAACAGAAGGCGGTTTAGATATAATTGCTCAAGAAAAAAAAATTAAAAATATTGTGAATAAGTTAAAATTAAAAGGGATTTGGGTAAGTCTATTTGTTGAGGCGGATAGAGGACAATTAAAAGCAGCAAAAAGGGTAAATGCTGATGCTATTGAATTGCATACAGGTACTTATGCCAATGCAAAAACAGAAACAAGTATTAATAGACAGTTGGACAGATTGCTTAAAGCCGCGAAACTTGCGAAGTCATTAGATTTACATGTTTATGCCGGACATGGTTTAAACTATCAAAATACTGCTAAATTATTAAAAAAAATACCAGAAATCGAAGAGCTTAATATTGGTCATTCTATTGTTTCCCGAGCAGTGCTTAATGGTATGGATGAGGCAGTTAGAACCATGAAAGTGCTTATTCAAGCGATATAATTTAACCTTAAAGGAAAAAGATGCAGATTAGTTGCGGAACAGATATTATAGAAACAAAACGAATAAAAGATGCAGTAGCTCGCTGGAAAGAACCGTTTCTTAGGCGAATTTTTACTGCCAGAGAAATAGAATATTCTATGAAACGCAAATTTTACTTTGAACATCTTGCTGCTCGTTTTGCGGCAAAAGAAGCGGTGCTTAAAGGATTTGGTGATGGGTTTACAAGTTCTAATTTAAAGGATGTTGAAATTATTAATGACGAGTTTGGCCGACCGAATGTTGTTTTAAAAGGACACATGGAGCATTTGCGCAAGAAAAAAAATATTACCATAATTACGATTAGTATGTCGCATACTCGTGATTATGCGCAAGCCATGGCAATTCTCATAGGCAAACAATGCGGCGAATAAATTCTGCTTTTTTAAAAAGAAAAAAACAGGTGCATAAAGGAGAGTGTGGGCATGTATTTGTTTTAGCTGGTTCCCGCGGTTTAACTGGTGCGGCATGTTTGTCTGCTCAAGCGGCTTTATTATCTGGAGCAGGGCTCGTGACTGTTGGGATAGCGGCAAGTCTTAATAATATTATTGAATGCAAACTTACTGAAGCCATGAGTTTGAGTCTTCCGGAAACATCACAGGCAAGTCTAAGTTTAAAGGCATTTGACCCAATAAAAGACTTTTCCCAAGATATTGATGTCATTATTATTGGGCCAGGCTTATCGCAAAACAGCCAAACTCAGAAATTAATCAGAAAAATCATCGGGTTGATATCCAAGCCAATGGTTATTGATGCTGATGCAATTAATGCTTTAGCTGGGAATTTAAATGTTTTAGCAAAAAGAACTGCTCAAACGGTAATAACCCCTCACCCAGGAGAAATGGGCAGACTATTAGGTCTGGATGTAGAAAAAATACAAAAAAACAGAAGAAAGCTTGCAAAAGAGCTTTCTTGTATGTATAATATTGTAACTATATTAAAAGGCTATCAGACTGTAGTGGCGGATAAGGATGGTAAGATTTTTATAAATAAAACTGGAAATCCTGGATTAGCCAAGGGTGGTAGCGGAGATGTGCTTACGGGCATTATTGCTGGTTTTATGGCTCAAGGTGCGAGTGCTTATAATGCTGCAGAATTAGCTGTCTATGTTCATGGGTTAGCAGCTGATAAAGTAGTGCAAAAAAAAGCAATGGTTAGTTTACTTGCAAGTGATATTTTAGAAAATTTACCCTTGGTTTTAAAAAAATTAACAAATTAATTTGATTAATAAATAGGCTGGCGTGGCTCAACGGTAGAGCAGGTGATTTGTAATCACCTGGTTGGGGGTTCGATTCCTCTCGCCAGCTCCATTTTTTAATTACAAATATTTAGCGGAAGGTTAATATTTGTAATCTGTTTTTTGGGCAGGTGGCCGAGTGGAAATG
>JAHITE010000015.1 GCA_018817585.1 Candidatus Omnitrophota bacterium | reverse complement strand
TAAATCTCAGCTAAAATTTAGCTTAATTAAAAAAAACAGCAGGAACATCTCTGCTGTTTTTAAATTTTTAAGTAAATAGATTATTTTAACGAGTAAGAAAACGCGATTTCACTCTTTTAGCTCCAAAAAATTCTTTGGTAAATTTCTTTGCCAGAGCCTGGTCATAAGTTGTGCATGAGAAGATATTTATATACGCGGTTTTCCAATGGTCAGAGAAATGCCCTGTGATCGAACTTGTTTCAATCAGCTGAACCAATGAAAATCCTCTGGTAAATTCTTCTCTTTCCCCAAAATAAGGGATAAGTGTTTTGCCAAATTGCTTCATTTTAATAAGCGCACAGAGTTTATCAGCATATTCCTGCAGTTTTTTCTTAGAAGTAATAACCTCGACATCACACTCAAACAAATCCAACACCAGCTCATAGCCATATATCTTTTTTTCTTTTTTCTTCATTCCGGTGTTATCCTTACCTTGTTAGGGATGGCCAAAGCAATCAAGTCAATCCACTTGTTAAAGCAATTTTACCAAATTGCGCTCCTTTTGCTTTTACGGCTGTCCTTTTTGTTAATTTACTGTCAATTATTTTAAATTAATCTTATCCAAAAATTTTAGATTTTTCAAGAAAAAAATTATTTTTTCTTTTCCCTCGAAACAAAAAACTTAGGAGAAAAGTAATATACAATAACCTAAAATAAAAATCAAGTAAAAAAATAAAACACTTTCTTTTAAGCCTTGCTTTCTAGGCTCAATCAATGTTTTCAATATTCCCCGCGAATAGTGATTTAAAAAACAGGCCCAGGCCTATTGAGCCGGGCCTGTTAATTAGCAATCGATATTACACTTTGACTACATTTACAGCCTGCTCACCTTTAGGCCCTTGAGCGACTTCGAACTCAACTTCTTGACCTTCATCAATAGTCTTAAAGCCATCGCCCTGGATCGCGCTATGATGTAAAAACACATCATTTCCAGTTTCAGTAGTGATAAACCCATAACCTTTTTGGTTGTTAAACCACTTAACCTTCCCTCTTGCCATTACTTACTACCCTCCCTTTTTCAGTTTACACACTGCAAGTGCCAAAATAAAAAACCGCAACGTAAGGATAATTCTTACTTGCGGCTGTATTTTATTTTAGGGCACTTGCTCATAACAAAATTTAATATATAATAACCTAATATGATTGTCAATAAATTTTTATTCTTCAATGGCTTCAATCTTCTTGTTTATTAAGGCAAACAACCTTAAGCGTTATATGCTCCCCATCCTGCCAAGGCCAGAACATGACCAGTACCCGAGTTCTATCAAAATCCTTTTTATAGAGTGTTTGTTCATTAAAAATTCCGCCGAAATCTTTTGTATCCGCGATGTCCTGATCTGTAGGTTTAATCCCCTCAGAACAAACCGGTTCTCCCATTAACTCTTCCATAATTTCAGCACAAAGAAAAATTTCTTTATTAAAGATAACAATCTCCGCGTAATTATCAGCAGCCTGGCGCTGTTGGTAAATATCCAGCTTATCTAATTTTTTAATAATATCTTTAGCAGTCATTGCTTTATTATCTTTATACTGTCTTTGGCTGTTTGTCTAATTTCATATTTACTAAGTCTAAAAGTTTTTCAAGCGATACTGGTTTATACAAAACATCTTCTTCCTTAAGTCCCAATGAAAGCATTATCTCAACAAATCCAGAATAATTCAAGCTTCCAGTTAAAATAATCACGGGAACATCTAATCTCTTTTTTTTCATTTCCAACAAAACAGCAATCCCTCTTTTACCGGGCATACGCATATCCAGAATCATCAGGTCTATTTTATGACTTGGTTGGTCAAGAATATCCAGCGCGATTTGACCGCGCGACGCGGTGATCACCTCAAAACCATGCCGGCTAAAAAATCGCTGTAAAACAAGAACCATTTCTGATTCATCATCAACCACAAGTATCCTCGACATCTGCCCCCCTTTTTTAGTAAATGTCGAAACACTAAATCTAGATTTATAATTATACATTATCCTAATACTGACTGTCTACAGATAATTAATAAAAGCTATTGCCGGATAATCAGTTAGCTGCTGCTGCTGTCTGCTTAAAATCTTCTATAACCAGCAGCATATCCGCTTCCGAAGATACGCGCATAACCCTACATCTCAATTGTTTTATATTATTCATTCCTCGAGTATACCATACAAAAAATTTGCGAAAATTCCAGAGACCTCTTTTGGGCCCATAATGCCCCATATATAGGTTTAAATGCGTTTTCATTATTCCCGCGATTTCATTAACCGATGGCCTGGGAATCAATTGCTCTTTTGATAAAAACTCAGATATCTGTTTAAAGATCCAGGGATTACCTAATCCGCCTCTGGCAATAAGAATTCCGTCACAGCCTGTTTGCTCGAACATTTTTTTTGCCAAAAAAGGGTCTAAAATATTACCACTGGCTACGATCGGAATAGTTAATTTTTTCTTTATTTTTCTTATTGCCGGATAATCAACCTCACCACTGTATCCTTGAATCTTAGTCCGGCCATGCACAAACACAACTTGCGCTCCCGCGTCCTGTATTGAACTGGCAATATCCACAGCCTTTACTGTATCATCCCAGCCTAAACGCATTTTAACAGTTACCGGAACTTTAGAATTTTTTACAAGTACTTTTATTAAGCTGGATAATTTTCTCCGGTTTTTTAAAAGCGCGGCTCCTTCGCCTTTACAAGTGATTTTTTTAATTGGGCAGGCCGCGTTAAAATCTAAAACATCATGTTTATATTTATTTTTCTCCAGTAATTCAATTGCTAGTTTTAAGAAAGGCGCTTCATCCCCTAAAAGTTGTAAACCCAGAGGCGTATCCGACTCCTGGGTTCTTAACAAATCAAGCGTTTTAATATTTTCATAGGTTAATGATCGGGCATGAATCATTTCCAGAAAAGCATATTGGCATCCAAACTGCCGGTTTATCAAGCGAAAAGGCAAATCGCTTAACCCGGCTAAAGGAGCAGAAATAAGGGGAAAAGGTTTGGATAGCACTTCAAGCAAACTCATATTTTAAGTTTCATTTTTTAGAGTTTGTTTTTATCCAATTTTAAAATAAAAGCCTTTATCAGCTTTATCGTGTTTTCTACATCAATCAAACTTATCAGCTCAACTGGAGTATGCATATAGCGCAAAGGAATGCTTATAAGCGCTGTTGCCACGCCTTGCCTGGTCAGCTGGATAACATTAGCATCTGTGCCTGTAGCTCTGGGAGCAGCAATTACTTGATAGGGTATATTCTCCTGCTTCGCCGCTTGAATCAGCAGATCGAAAATCTTGTGATTTATATTCGGCCCCCGGGCAATAACCGGACCTTTACCAATATCAACCTCCCCGATTTTCTTTTTTTCCATCCCCGGAAAATCAGTGGCAAAAGCAACATCAATCGCAATACCAATATCAGGATTTATCCCATAAGCGCTTGTTTGAGCTCCGCGCAAACCAATCTCCTCCTGAACAGTCGCTACCCCATGAACTGCCACTGGCAATTCTCGCCCGGAAAGTTGCCTTAAAACTTCACTGACCACAAAAGCGCCGGCTTTATCATCAAAACCCCGGCCAACAACTTTATCTTCGTTTAAAACTTCAAAACCCACAGCCGGAACAGCAATATCCCCGATTTCAACAATCTGCCTTGTTTGCTCATAACTGGAACTGCCAATATCAATCCACACCTGATCAATTGTTGCCACTTTTTTCCGTTCAGCATCTTCTAACACATGAATTGGTTTTTTGCCAATCACCCCTAAAACTCTTTTTGTTTTTGTTTTAATCCATACCCTTTGCCCAGGGACAAGATGCAGATCAATTCCGCCGACGGATGAAAAATAAATATAACCGTCTTTATCAACATAATTAACCATGTAGCCTATCTCATCAATATGCCCGGCCAGCATAACTTTCAAAGCATCTGGCTTTGCTAAAACACCGATACAATTGCCATGAACATCTATCGAAATGTTTTTCGTAAACTTCCCAGTTCTCTTTTTCCATACCTCAACCGCTTCCTGCTCAAAACCCGAAGGACTGATGCAATTAATCAATTTCTCGAAAAACTCCATTGGTTCTTGTTTGATCATTTTTCCTCCTTAGAAAAACAATAAATCCTATCATATTTAGTTCTATTATCGGTAATTACAAAAACTTATGGCTAAAGAAAGTTCGATAGATTTTAAATGATTCATAACTTCCTGTAAATCATCTTTTTTAGCAGCAATGACCCGCAGCTTCTCGCCTTCGATATTAGTTTGAACTTTTAGTTTCAAATCTTTTATTATCTTCACCAGCTCTTTCGCTTTTTCTTTTTCTATGCCGGTAGCGATATCCACGCTCTGGCGCAAAGTACCTTCAAAAGCCTGCTGCGGCTCATTAAATTTTAATGATTTCAAAGATATTCCCCGCTTAATCAATCGTCCATTTAAAACCTCGCGCACCGCACTGAGTTTATATTCATTATCGCCAACTAGTATCAGTTTCTTTTCATCACGCTTAAACTCAATTTTGCACTTACTCCCCTTAAAATCATATCTTTGATTTATTTCCTTGCCAGCCTGATTAACCGCGTTATCAACTTCCTGCAAATCAACTTCCGAAACTATATCAAATGAAAAATTTGCCATACATTATCTCCTTTTTGTCTATTATATAGTTCTCTGGTTTTGCGGTAAAGAAAAAACTAATAAAATCTAAATTTAGCCTTAAACAAACATTGAGTAAAAAGCGGTTAAGTCACAACCCTCTGAAGATTTCTGGACGTAAATTTATTTTACCAGCCAAAGCTTGCTTTAAAATTGTTAACAAATAATCCTTGTCTTGCGGCAACCTTCCTTCAAGCGGCAGATAATTGGAAGCATGATTTGTTCGGAATATTGTTTGCTCTAATTCTAACCCCGAAAGGATATCAGATGTCTGCTCCAGCAATTCCCAGGAATTTAACTGTTCAAACCCGCCCTGTTTTTCTTGATCATATAAAGCTGTTCCCGGAATCAGGATTAAAGATAAAAAAGATAAAAACCGCGGCTGCATTTTATTTAGAGCAATGATTGTTTCTTCCACATGCGCTTTAGCGAATTTCTTTCCACCTAAACCAAGCAAAACTATAACTGAAGATTTAATCCCCGCGTCCGCGGCATTTCTTACTGCCAGAATCATTTGTTCAACTGTTGATTTTTTATTACATTGGTCAAGGATTTGCTGATTACCGCTTTCCAAACCAATATATATTAAATTAAGTTTACGGCTAAACAGCTCTTTAAGTTCAACGGCACTCCGGTTTATTATATTATAGCCATTAGCATAACTGCTTATTCTTTTAAGTTTAGGAAAAGAACTATTAATCTGATCAAGCAAAGGTATTAGCATTTTATTACCCAGCACCAAAGCATCGCCATCAATTAAAAACACTTTTCTGGTGTGAGGATAAAGCATTACTCCTTGCCTGATATCCTTTACTATTTCATTTTCCGCTTTAACTCTAAACGGCTTATTAAGATAAGCCCCGCAAAAAGTACAGTGATTCGAAGAACAGCCGCAAGTTATCTGCAAAAGAAAACTTTCTGCTTCTGCCGGCGGACGAATAACCGGTTCAATTATCGGCATAAATACTCCCTTTAAATTTTAAGCAGAAAAGAATAACCGATTTGCGGCTAATTTTTATCGAGGCGTAAAAAAACATATTTTGCTATTTTATTTCTGTTGTTTTGATCAAGACTTATAAATTCAACACCCAGCTCGCGACATATCGCTTTATCTTCATAAATCTGGGCCAGTTCGCGCCAAACAACGCTTACCATAGTTTGAACAACGCTTGCGTCAGGAAGACAGATCCTTAAATCAAGAATGGTTCCCACTCCTATTTTTTCTCTGACAAAAAAAGCGATTCCACCTGAACTGATATTTTTTGAGCTTTGGGGTATAAAAAAATCTTGGCTATTTTTAATCGAATAGGTTATATTTGCATTAATCCGCGGATATTTACGTCTGTCACTAAATCTATAAACACTATTTTTGCCGTCCATGAGCTATATGATACTATTTCCATAGAGTTTTGTCAAAACAACAAGCAAATAAATATTTGATTTACCTGAAATATTCGTCTTTAAATAAACCGGCTTTCAACTTTTCACTCAAAATCTTCGCCGTACATTTCTTCAAATCCTTTAAACCGATCCTCAATGTCGTCATCAGCGTCATTAGAATAATCTTCTTCGTCTTCTTCACTCGCATCTTCGGCAACAGCTTTATGCCCATCCTTAACAACCTCAAGAATTTCCACTATTCTTTTCAGCTTCGGAGGATCCATTCGCACAATCTTCAATTCCTCTTCACAATCAGAACAATAAACAACATCGCCTTTTTGTAAAGAATCTTCTATCTCAAGATACTCCCGGCACAGTGGACATTTTACTTGTTTAGATTTAGACACACCAACCTCCCAATTTATTAAGATTAACTATTTTTTTTAATACTTTTTACATTCTGATATAGTACAAATAAAAGCAGTTGTCAAGCGCTTTCTTGCTATTTTTTCTTTTTCCTGTATCTACACAAGGAAATTTTATTTTTTCTTAGCGCTATCCGTTATTTTTCCTCTATGCTATAATTCAATAGACATGAAAATAAAAATCGAAAAAATCATATATCCCGGAAAAAGTTTAGCCAGAGAAAAAGGAAAAATAATTTTTACTGATCATGGCTTGCCCGACGAGGAACTTGAGGTAAAAATTACCAGACAAAAGAAGGATTATTCAGAAGTTAGCACAATCAAAGTTATAAGTCCTTCAGAATACCGCATACTCCCCCGCTGCAAACATCATTACATCTGCGCGGCATATCAATACATTGAATATTCGCGGCAAATCATAATAAAACAGCAGCAATTAAAAGAGATTTTCCAAAGAGCACTCAAAGAAAATGCCCCTTCTTCGATTTTACTGAAAGCATGTCCTTCACCTTGGCATTATCGGAATAAAATTCATCTCCATATAGTTTGGCAAAACAATATCGCGTATTACGCCTATCATCAGAACAAATCACATAATAAATTTATTATCATTGATCACTGCCTGCTTTGTTCAGAAAAAATAAATCTTCTCCTTGGCGGAATTCTGCGGATTGTAAATCAAAATAAAATATCACATATTGAAGAAATAATTATTCGAGAGAGCCGGAGTAAAGATCAGCTTTTATTCTGCCTGCTCGGCACGAGTAACAGTAAAAATCTCTTCCGGTCATTAAAACAATTTTCTTGCTTAAAAACTAATTTCCCTATTTCTGGAATAACTTATTTAAATAAAAAAACAAAAACTGAGCGGACTATTTTCGGTAGAAAACATATCGAAGATATTATTGATTTTAAAAAATTTTCTTATGGGGCTAATTCCTTTTTTCAGATAAATCAAATAATGCTTGATCTGCTCATCGAGGATTTTAAAACCTATATTCCCTTTGATAAGCAAAAAACCATTGTCGATCTTTACTGCGGAGTCGGACTATTCGCGATTATTTTCAGCGGACTGGTAAAAAGCGTATTTGCTGTAGAGTCCTCAGTTTCAAGCAGCTTGTTTCTTAAAAAAAACTTAGCTGACAATAAAATCAGTAATATTAGCACGGCTCAAAGTGATTGCGAACAGTGGATAATTAATTTAAAACAAATCAAACCTGATATTCTAATTATTGATCCGCCGCGTAAAGGGCTTACTAATATAATAATCGAGCAGTTAATCAAAATACCTCCCGAATTCATTGCCTATGTATCTTGCGATCCGGTAACATTAGCACGCGATTTAAAAAAACTAATCCCGACTTATAGTCTAGTACATACTATAGCCTATGATTTTTTCCCACAAACCGGACACATTGAAACACTTGCTATTTTAAAAAAGACCAAACAATCTTAATTTGCATTTTGGGGAGAACCAAATCTGGCAAGATATTCTTGGATATATTCCTGGGCAATTAGCGTTAAATTAATAAACATAACTCCAATTTTATATTCTTTTTTATGAGACCATTGCACCGCAACCGAATCAGCACGCGTTACCTTCCCCTGAACAGCAAAAGTTTTACCCTCAGGGAAAACAATATCAAATGATAGAATTTCATCTTTGGCTAAACACTCCTTTGCCGTAAACCCCATTCCCCCGATACTGATGTCTTTTGTATAAACTTCATTCCCGAGATATTGCTCATTTTTAACAACAGCATATATAACTCTCGCGCTTGCTCGGGGAAATTTACGTCTTTCCGCGCCCGGACATATTTGTTTTTTATTTTTCATATACCCAATATACATTTTTCTTTGATTTTTGTCAAAGCATGCTCTAAACAAATAAAGTTTTCAAAAAATGAAAATAATGCTATGATACAGTTAATCATTTTCTCAACAGCTAAAAAGGAGTAAACTCATGAATGAAAAAAAGGTAACTCAATTAATCCATGAACTATTGTTAGAAATCGGAGAAGATCCAAAACGCGAAGGATTACAAAAAACCCCGGAAAGAGTCATGAAATCTTTAGCATTTTTAACTCAAGGATACAATCAGGATCCTGACAAAGTAGTTAATAACGCGATATTTGAATCTGAAGCCAATAATATGATTATTGTCCGCGATATTGAAATATACAGTCTTTGTGAACACCATATGCTCCCCTTTTACGGTAAATGTCATATCGGATATATTCCCCAAAAAAAGGTTCTGGGAGTAAGTAAGATTTGCCGTTTGGTTGACATTTATGCCCGGAGACTTCAAATCCAAGAGCGGCTCACATCGCAAATCGCCAATGAAATTCTGGAAAGAATTGATGCTGAAGGAGTCGGTGTTGTTATCGAATGCCGGCATCTTTGCAAAATGATGAGAGGTGTTGAAAAACAAAATTCAGTTATGACTACTTCCTCCGTATTAGGATCATTCAGAGACCAACCGGAAACACGAGCAGAATTCCTTACACTTATAAACAGACCAATATAAATCCTATTTTGAATAATGGCTAACCTTCTCTTCTATCCATTCTTTCTCTTAAACTTTGACCTTCTGTCTCTTTAAGCATTTCCTGGTCAATAAAATCTTTTAATTCCTCAAATGCGTGCTCATCAACAGCGGTAAACTTAATCCGGATGGGATAAAGCGCATGCTGAGTTGTCGCTTTAACCATTGTTGCCACAACCCCTTTGGCCTGTATTTTTTTTTCATAAAACATCGGGAGCTTAATAACCATTTCAATTTCTGTTCCTTTTGGGAAAATTTCCTCAGACATTACCAAAAGACCGCCGACACTAATATCTTTAGTTAGGCTGTATTGATAGTGACTGAAAACTGATTTTGTAAATTTAGCCCTAAAACAAACAAGATATGTTGCCTTTAACCGGTAGAATTGCCTTCTACCTAGATTATCATTGCGCTGATTCATATCTCCCCCTGTACTTATTCATCATCTCAAACACTTGCATCATTGGCATATACCCATAGATTTTTTAGTATCTTCATAATATTTTACTACATCTATCTTCGGTTCTCAATACATCCTTTATATTCCGCTTAATTAATCATTCCGATTGTTGAATATTTGTGAATTATCCTGTTTTGTGGTATGCTTATATAAGGAGTTGAGATATACCTTTTTAAAATATTTACAAGCTGATCCTCGGAGGATTTAATGAAAAGCAAGATTTTGATTGTAGAAGATTCGATTTCTGATGTAATTTTCATGAAAAAGACCTTAGAAAATGAAAATTACGATATAAATTATGCGGAAAATGGCAAAGATGCGCTTTCTTTGATCAAACAAGACACCCCTGATTTGGTGATATTAGACATCTTATTGCCTGATATTGACGGATATGAAGTATGCCGCCGGATCAGAAATAATGACAGTTTAATAAATCTGCCTGTTTTATTTTATAGCGCTATTAAAACTGTAGATGAAAAACTTCTCGGCCTTGAAATGGGTGCTTCTGAGTTTTTATCCAAAAGCGCGGACAACCGGGAACTGTTGGCTAGGATAAGAAATTTACTAAAAACTAAAAAGAAAATAGATACCGCGATATCTTCTTCTTTTTACGATCCTTTAACCAATGTTTATAGCCCCCAATATTTTGAACATCGAATTTATGATGAATGTGTCCGCAGCCGCCGCTACAAACGTGATTTAAGCTGTATGCTTATGGATATTGATAAGTTTGAAATTATTAATAATACTTTTGGCATACATACAGGAGATCGAACCTTAAAAAAGATAGGGGAAATTGTTAAAAAAAATATCCGCAGTGCTGATGAAGTCTGCCGCTATAAAGAAGATGAATTTGCTGTTCTTCTCCCGGAAACTAATTTACGGGAAGCATATGCGATTGCTGAAAGAGTCCGACAATATCTTTGCATGTCAGATGACTTAAGAAATGAATGCACCGTTGATCTAACTGTCAGCTGTGGAGTAAGTCATTATGGAAACAATGTTAAAGATACCCAGGAACTGATTTCACAAGCAGACATAGCCTTAAAACAAGCAAAAAAAGAAGGCAGTAACCAAACAAGGTTTTATCAGATATAGCTGATATTTTGCCTATATTTAAAAAAAAGGGACGGGGAATTATTATTAATTCTGTTTTTCATTCTAATATTTATCGATTTCGACCACAAGTTGATCAGTTGTCACTGGTTTAATCAAATAGGGGATATCGCCAAAAAACTTCTCGATTTCCTTAACTTCATCACTTTTTACCAAAGCAGTGACAAAAATTATGGGAATATGTTTTAAATCATCATTGGCTTTAATATCCTGCGCGAATCGAAAACCGTCAACCTCTCCGATTACCACATCCAATAAAATCACATCAGGCATTACATTATAAACCTCATGAAAGTTATCCGAGGTCCGAGAAACCAAGCATACTTCATACTTGCCGGTAGATTCAAGATTCAAAGCAACAAGTTTAGCAAAGTTTTCATCATCATCAATCAACAACACTGTTTTTTTTTGCATTTTATTCCTTTTTTTAAGCACTTAGCTTAATCTTTATTTACCTTAGCCCATGTATCCCTTAAACTGACTGTCCGGTTAAAAACAAGAGCATCTTTAGTCGAATCAGCCAAATCAGCGCAAAAATAGCCTAAGCGCTCAAACTGATAGGCAATCCCAGGAATTGCTTGTTTTAAAACCGGCTCCAATTTACATAATTTTAATACTGTTAAAGAGCCTGGATTTAAATTGGTAGTAAAATCAAGCCCATCTGTTGTAACTTCAGGATTAGTTTTTGTAAATAAATGATCATATAAACGCACTTCCGCTTCATAAGCATTTTTAGCGCAAACCCAATGTAAAGTGGCTTTGACTTTTCTGCCATCAGGAGAATCGCCGCCATAAGTTTTTGGATCATAAGTACAATGTAATTCTACTATATTTCCTTCATTATCTTTAATAACCTGATTACAAGTAATAAAATACGAATATCTCAGTCTAACTTCTCTTCCCAAAGATAAACGAAAGAACTTTTTATGAGGATTTTCCTGAAAATCCTCATGTTCAATATAAAGTTCGCGGCTGAAAGGCACTTTACGCGTTCCCATTGATGGGTCTTCCGGATTATTTATTGCCTCAATCTCTTCTGTTTTATCTTCCGGATAATTAGTAATAATCACTTTTAAAGGATTAAGCACTGCCATGACCCTTTTTGCGCTTTTATTCAACTCAGCACGAATACTATTTTCAAGCACATTGATTTCAATTGTACTATTGAATTTTGCTACACCAATAGTATCACAAAAATTTCTGATTGATTCAGGAGTGTATCCTCTGCGCCGTAACCCGGATATCGTCGGCATTCTCGGATCATCCCAGCCGCTGACATGTTTCTGCTGCACAAGCTGCAGCAGTTTTCTTTTACTCATAACAGTATAGCTCAGATTAAGCCGGGCGAACTCAATCTGCTGGGGATGAAAAACTTCTGTCTGTTCTAAGAACCAATTATATAATGGCCGATGGTTTTCGAATTCCAAGGTACAGATAGAATGAGTAATTTTTTCAATAGAATCTTCAAAACCATGCGCAAAATCATACATGGGGTAAATACACCATTTATCTCCTGCCCGATGATGCCGCAAATGCAAAATTCGGTAGATTACAGGATCACGCATATTAAGATTCGGACTGGACATATCAATTTTAGCTCTTAAAACCTTTGCTCCATCCTTAAATTCACCATTCTTCATTCTCTGAAACAAGTCCAGGTTTTCTTCTATCGGCCGCTCCCGATACGGGCTATTTTTCCCCGGTTGATTTAATGCTCCTCGATACTCGCGCATTTGCTCGGGATTAAGATCACAGACATATGCCTTATGCTTTTTAATCAGGCAAATAGCGTATTCATAAAATTTCTCAAAATAATCCGAGGCATAATACAAGCGGTCTTGCCAGTCAAAACCAAGCCAGCTGACATCTTTTTTTATTGACTGAACATACGCATCTTCTTCTTTACTGGGATTAGTATCATCAAAGCGCAGGTTACAAAAACCATTATAATCTGCCGCAAGCCCAAAATTAAGACAAATTGATTTTGCATGGCCTATATGCAAATATCCATTCGGCTCAGGAGGAAAACGTGTATGCACCCTGGCATTATTTTTATTCACTTCAATATCCTTGTCAACAATATCAGTTATAAAATTTTTCCTGCTTTTAGCTTCACTCATATAAATTACCGCTCCTTAAAATAAAACTTTTATATTTCTCTATTCATTACTATTTTACCAGTAAAGATTTCGATTGCAATAAATACTCTTGGATATATTCCCGTAACAGCTTAACCCTATTTAGTAATAAATTTTCTTCTAAATTCATATACTTTTTCATCAAATATTATATCATCGGCTCTTATCGGTCGCTTAAGCACTATTCCTCCTAAACTAACACACCGACTGAGCGCCACATAAACTTGTCCATGCGCGAAAGCACCATAACCTAAATCAATAATAACATTCTCAAATGTCTTGCCCTGGCTTTTATGGATTGTTATTGCCCAAGCTAGGCGTAGAGGATACTGCATAAAAGTCCCGGTAATATCTTCTATAATATGCTTATTTTCTTTATCATATTTATATTCAATTTTATGCCATGTGGAACGTTTAATTTCATGAACTTTATCTCCGATCCTGACTCGAATAAAATCATTTGCTAAATCTTCGATTTGTCCAATGCTTCCATTCACCCAGCGCTTCTGAGGATCATTCATAATCATCATAATTTGGGCATTTTTTTTAAGTTTCAGATTATATTCTGTTGGAAAAAAAGACTCATCAAATTGTTCCGCTATCTCAGCCTGAAACTGATAAGCATTGCCATCAAGCTTATTCAGATGATAATCATTAACCTGCGCGGCAATTCTATTTGTCGTAGTCAAAGTTATAGCATGCTCTAAATCCTGCGCAAGGACAAGGAACCGCTGATTCAAAATACTAAGGTCACCCTGATTAATTTCCTTACTTCTTACCCGATCCAGTAAATTAATAAATTTCTCATCTGACTGACGGTATATCTTATGTAATTCTATATACCGCAGATCAAGTTCCAAAAAAACCGCGGCATTAAAAAAATAAGCACTGCCATAATGTTCCTGGAAGAAATTTTTCATTTCCTCCCCTCTTATTACTGGAGGCAGCTGAAACAAATCTCCAAACATAACTACTTGAGCTCCGCCAAAAGGCAAATCAAACCCTCTATTTATTCTCAGAGCATGATCAATTCCATCCATAAGATCAGCACGCACCATTGAAATTTCATCAATAATTATCAACTCGATATTCTTAAATATTTCTCGATTACGCATTTTGCGGATTACCCGTTTATCTATAAACTGCGGTGGGAATTTAAAAAAAGAATGGATGGTCTGCCCCATAACATTAATTGCCGCAACACCAGTCGGAGCTAAAACAACCGCGTTTTTTTTAGTGTGAGACTTAAGATAACGCAGCAATGTCGACTTACCGCACCCCGCTCTGCCTGTAATAAAAACACTCTCATCAGTGTTTTCAACTAGATCCAAAGCTTGTTGAAAATCTTGATTTATCTCAATTTGCTCAAACATTCCATTAATTAAATCTTCACTCATATTATCCTATTATGATAAAAAGTCACAAAGCAACAGGTCAGGAATACCTGACCTGTTGCACTATTTTAACCTAAATATACTCTGCTGGCAATAATTTAGCTTATTATATCATTTATATAATAAATAAAGAAGAAAACACTAGCACTCTTAATTATCGGAATATTATATATAAATTAGCTGAATTTTATTTTCATTTTTCCTCCGCCAACTCCGCATACTGTTAATTCATGTAAAGCTTTTCGAATATCTTTATTCAAAACAAATTCTTCTGGTTTAAAACTGTAAATACAATCTCCATTTTTTTTAGATTGCTCCACCCTGTATATGATTGACTCATCCAAAAGCATCCGCAAACAAATTTTCCCCAGACTATTACGGTCAAGTTTTAGTTTAGACTGTAATTGCCCCTCCTTGATTAAATACCCCTGAGTCTGTTTGCGCAGGAATTTCCTCAGATCAGGAATCACCGTAGAAACTGTTAGCTGTTTAATGAAATTGATTATCCTGGCAAAATAGATCAAAGAAAAAATACGATCGCGCGAAATATCTTGATCAAAACATGCAGCACTGCTGCGAAACAACGCATAATCATCTTCCGAGTTGGAAAACAGATTAGTTAATTCTGAAAATAAAGCACTCTCCTTGACCGGATAAAAAATACTCGGTCCAAGCAAAGCCGGTTTAGCCGCAAGCAATCTAATATCCCTTAAACCATCTTCAAATGCCTGCCCGGGAAACCCGACAATGTAATGAATAGTTGGCACAATCTGCTTTTTACCCATAAACCTGGCCAAGCCAAATACCTTGGCCGTAGGATCATTGCGATGCAGTTTTTTTCTTAAGCGCTCTTGAGAACTGGCAATAGCCAGATCAATATGTGTTAATCCTGCCTGGATTAGCTTTTCCCGCATAATCCGGTCAATGCCTGAAGCTAATAAACCGTTCATAAATGATATTTTTATCCTGCCGGAAAAACGTTGAATAATCATATCCAGCAGCGGTCTGAATTCCGGATTAAGATTTATCGTATCATCTTCAAAATTAAAATGTCGAATCCCTAAGCTAAAAGCATCTTCTATCTCTAGCATTACATGCTTGGCAGTACGGAAACGAAATGTTTCGCGGATAGCGCAAAACCGGCAGCCCATGCTACAGCCGCGTGAGGCCAAAAGCGATGTACTTATACTGCCTTGAAAAACATATTTAGTATAGTCAATCAGCCTACGGTTTAGAATCGGCAGCGCATTAAGATCCTTTATCATTGCGCTTTGCCTGCTGATCCGCGGCTTACCGTCATTGCGCTTGTAACACAGCCCGGGAATATAACCTAACTTACCCTTTTCCTGAGCTTGGCATAATTTCAAAAAACTTTGTTCTGCCTCTCCCTTGATTACAAAATCTATTTCCGGCTGTCCCAGCACAAATTTCGCGTCCGCGGTCGCCGCTCTGCCTCCCACAACCACACTTATCTTGGAATCAATTTTCTTAACCAGTTTGGCAATAGCAAATGTATTATCCAGATAAGCAGTGAAATTAGCCGATATCCCGACCATATCCGGCTGTTCTCGGCAAATAGTTTCACTGATCTCATTCACATCTTTACCAAAACAGTAATAATGTGAAAACAAACTAAAAGCGGATCGATTAGGCTGATAATAGCGTTTCAGATAAAGCAATCGCTTGGGAAAAGCCAGGGACTGCTTAGTATAGTCTTCCAGACAATTCAACACCTTAACGCTAATGCCGCTATAATCAAGCACAGTCGCCAAAGAAAGCGTTCCCAAAGGAAACGCCCGCTGCGGTGTAAAAAAGAAATCATTTATCGGGGGATTAATAATCAATATCTTCAAATACTTGTTCCTACTAGTGCCGGGAGAACTTTTTTCTTGTCAATAGTTATAGTATGTCCCTAACTACCCATACAGGAAGCACCTTTTCCCTATCAGATAACAAGAAATTTTTACTCATTCACCTCAATCCGGATCTCCTTGCCGTTGGCCCGGATTTCCGGTACATACATCGCGTATCCGGTTACCGGCAGGGCATGAAACCTGCCCGGGACCTCTGCCCTTAATTCATAGCGGATTTCCCAAACACCTTCAGGTAATTTATCGATAAATAAGGCTACCTTACGGTCGCGCAGTTCCTGGTAAACCCAGCGGGTGCGGTCGGTATAATCCGTATCCTGCAAAGCAGGTGAAGGCACGCAGGTTAAGGATTTAGATTCTAAGCCAAAAGATTTATCCTCGCTCGATGACATCGGTATCCCCTGGTTTTTTGCGGCAGGCTTTTTCTTCCCTGTATTTCCAAAACTTCGTTCCACTGCCGCGGATTTCAGCTCTTTCGCGTACACAGGCTCCCCGCTTTTAACCTGCACTGCTTCAAAACCCGCGGGCTTTAAATCCTCAAACACCAGGTATTCATAATTATTCTTTGCCTCAATCGTGATCACCGTCTCGATCCTTTCGCCGCTTTTGACAATGCCCTGATCATTTAACGGCGTCTTCTGATATACATAGCCTTTAAGCAGAGTCGGCTTTGCCTCTAATTTATAATACTGCCGGCGCACAAAGATCTCATTGCCCGCGGGGGTAATCGGCTCTTCCATGCTGAAAAATTTTGCCTGGCCGGAAAAATACAAAGGCCCTTTTCCCTTCAAGCGTTTGATCCTGATCTCATTAGCCGCGTCCTTTATCAGCTCCGGGTCAATCACAAAATTGCTGGGCGCGGAAAAGATATCTTTTTTAGTGATCCGATTCCCGGCAATACGTTTATTATTGACCAATAATTCATATTCGATATCTGTATCCAGCTCGCCGCTTTGTTTTAAATAATCATTAAACGCCAGAATTACAATCGCCGTATCCCGGGTGCTCTTCCACTGGCTGCCGCGCCGGTTTTTTAACAGCCAGTTACTCACCGGTTCGATCAGCTTATTCTCCGGGTCGATTGTCACCAGCGCCTTTAAAGCAAATGCCGTGGCCTCAACCCCGCCTTCCGACCAGCGCCAGTAGATACCATCCTCTCCCCAATGCGCTGTACTGATAACCGCCTCCTGTGACTTTTGACTGCCGCGCTGTATTACCGAAGTATCCGGGGTATCATCTATCTTTACCCCGTTTTCCAGATTGCGCGCCAGAATCAGGGCCTTTTCCTCGTCTTTAAAATTATGCGCGCTCAAGGCAAGCAATGCCCGGGTATAGGCGTTTAACTTATCGCGGTTTTTCCAAAGGTTATCCAATGCCTTTTGCTCAAATTCCTTAGCCCGGCCTTTATCAAAAACCAGCCGGTAATTAGATAACGCGTGCAGTATCCATGCCTGCATATCATAATTGTCCTCTTCCTCGACCATCTCTTTTTCAAGATAAGCCGCCCCGCGTTCAATAACATTTCTTTTTACGTCCACCCCTGCCTCATGCGCCAGAGAAAGCCCCCAGACAACATAAGCGCTCATAAAATGATCGCTCTCGCCTTCTTTCCACCAGCCCCAGCCGGCGTCTGAATGCTGAAAATCATACAAACGCTCCAGGCCTTTTTTGATCATGTCATTTAATTTATTTAAATCCTGTTTTCCTTTATCATGTGTCTTTTGCGCGTATTCCGGCTCAATGCCGCCGAAAATTTTACGCGTAACATCTTCCGGATCAAGCCCTAAATCTTTAAGCGTATTTAAACAAACCGCTGCCGGCAAAAACCGGCTCATGGTCTGCTCCACGCACCCGTAAGGATAATCAATCAAATACGGCAGGCTGTCGAGCATGGTAACCGCCAGGCTCGGGCTCAGCTGAACCCGCAGTTCAGTTGAACCGCTGCGGCGCTCTTTAGGCAGATTCAGCGTTAAGACCGCCTCATCCGCAGCCAGTTTACCGGCTCTGGCGATAAATTTTTCCAGGCCGTGTTCATATACAGGATAGGTCTTTTCCATGGCATCCGCGTATTTGTCCGCTTGCGCGCTTACCTGTATCTTTGCTGTTCCTGCCTCCTGCACGGATATTGCCCAGTCAACCCGCTCCTGGCTATTGGCCTTAACCTTAATCGGCCTCTGCTGTGCCTTTACCAGCTTACCTCCGGAATAAAGCCCGCTGATAATCAGGCCCTTAACCTTTAAACCCGGGGTTACCACAATATCCTCATTTGTATTATTATTAATCACGCCGGATACTGTTACCAGGTCTCCAACCACAAAAAAGCGCGGCGCCTGCAGCCGGACAATCAAAGGTTTCTTTGTCCGCACTGAAGTATAAGCAATGCCAAACTGATTAATTGGGCTTAAGGCCCGCGCCGATGCCTTCCACGCGGTTAAAGAATCCGCGAATTTAACATCAACCTCTGCCCGGCCGTTTTTATCCGTAACTATATCCGGAGCCCAGAATATTGTCGAACGAAAATCACTTCTAACCTGCACCGCGGCTGCAGGCCCCTGTGAAGAAAGGCCGTCTTTGTCTGAGAATGTTTTTCGATCAAAACCTTCTCCTGCTTTTTGCTCAGAAAAGCTCATCGAATCGGCGGAAAGACATTTTGTAACCTCCCCCAGGCTAATATCACCTTCCGGAGCTGATTCGTTTTTATCCGTAATCAAAGCATAGGCATCCGAACACAAACTAATACGTTCTAATGACTCCTGACCATAATAATATTGACCGCCCACACTTCCTGGCTTATTCATCAAATCCTGCCGGTTACCTGCATACCGCGCGTCAATAAGCTGATCCTTGTCGCCTTTTACCAGGCAAATATAACTTTTCTGATTAAATGTGCTTTGGGTCTGGATATGCTGATATCGCTTTTGTCCGTAGAAAAACTCTCTGGGGTCAAGGGCATAATCCGACTGGATATAATATACTGACTCATCGACCACGCCTAAGGCCAGCTCACAGGATATCGGATTACCTTTATAATTTTTTGTCTTTATCCAGAACTTGCCTGATTCCTGAGGCAGATATTGCTCTTTATCCGCGGTTACCTCAACATCAATAAAATGCTCAACAGGCGGCACAACCACCTGCTTTGAATCCATAAATATCTGCTGGTTGCTGACCATTATTGCGTTGAGAAAAATATTCGGCACATGCTGCTGCGTAATCGGCAGTTCAATAAATTTAACCGTGCCGTTTAAATGCAAAAGCTCATAGCTGTAAAAATCATCCGCCTCGACACTGAATAAAACATACTTGTCGTTTGCAGGCACACTTAACATCACCGGAGCGGTTTGCCCGGTTTTAAATGTATCCTTATCGACAATAATCTCCAAGCCTCCATGCCGGTAGCCAAGCTCTGTTGTCTTGTTATCCGCGATCCATACGGTTGTCTGGGCGTTGATCGGATTCTTCCGGGTATCCTTGCTGTACCAGTTAACACTGTAATAACCTTCGCGTTCAGGCACAAAACTAAATTCAGCCTCGCCCTGCTCATCAGTTTTAACCGTACGCGTTAAGATTTCATCCTGCTCATAGCCGCGGAATTTCAACTGCCAGTTTTTACTGCCGGAGGATGTCTGCGGCGGCGGAAAGGCCTCATGTTTTTTTCGCAGCAGTTCCAGTTCCTGCCCTTTAATTTCCAGGCCGTCCGGGGCAATCCAGGATTCAACCCAATAATTCCGGGTAACCTTTATCGTGCCTTCGGCCGTATACGGCTGGTTATTCGCGTCCAGAGCCTTAATATCTATCTCTACCTTATCCTGAGGTTTAATTAGATTATGTTTGTTTTTAAGATACACATAATATCCCTGCCGGGTTACCTTAACCGTATCTTGCGCTGTAATTTCCCGGCGGGAGGAATCAGTCACCCGGGCCTCAATCCGGTATTCAAATTCCCCGCCTGAGCTCTGAGGGCTTTGAAACTTTACGATTGCCCGGCCCTGCGCGTCTGTCTTTACCTGCTCGCGTTTTATTATCTGGCTGGCGCCGTAATTGCGATATTGCTCATAACTTGTCTGCATATCCTTATAATACCAGGGATAATCGCGTTGCGGATACCAGAAATGATAAAACGGATTTTGATACACAAGCACCTCAACATCGGCATTTGCCACTGGCCCGCCAAAATAATAGTCTGCCTGAATCTGAGCCTCAATCATGTCCCCGGTTTGAAATATCTTCTTTTTTCCGTTTTCAAGCGGAGTACTGATACTTACCTTAAACTCCGGTAATTTATACTCTTCCAGCCGAAATAGCACGGCATCGCCGATATGCTCTTCTTTTTTATCCTCATAAGACCTGCCCCCTTCAATCCTCAGCCGGGTCTCCACACTATAAAAATTCACCCGAAACTCTCCCAAAGGCATTGACTCTGTAAGCTCAAGCTCCCCCCAGGCCGAGCCAAAGGAATTCAAACTGATTATTTCTTCCTTTATTTTTGTATTGCGCGGATCATAAATCTGATATTTTATTTTCTTATTTAGCGGTGTAGAATATTCACCTTGCTCATAAGCCCGGGCAAAAAATTTCCATTGAACTGTTTCCTTTGGCCGATACGCCGGACGATCGCAAAAAGCGTAAACCTTCCACGGCTGATCATTACCGCGGTAATTATTACTGCGGCCTAAGCCAAACGCCTGCTGATTTTCCCGCGCGGCACCAACAAAAATCTCTTTGCGGTTATCCGCGTCTTTTAGATCAAACACGCAAAGCCCGTTTTTATCCGTATTCTTTTTCCGCTCTATCCACTGCCAATTTCCATTGGAATAAAATCTCTCCCAAAGACTGACCGCGGCATCCGCAATCGGCGCTCCGTCACAGGCATTACAAAAATACACCAACGCCCGGCCGGGTGATGTCTTTAACACGCAGGAGGCATTGCTTACGAGAAGTAACTGCCGGCTCTTTTTCCCCGAGGCATTTGCTTCCAAAATATACGCGCCCATCGGTAGTTTTTCATCAAGTTCAATATTTTCCTGTCCTGTCTTATAATCTCCCTTATCCTCCACCTTTTTTGTCCAGCCCTTTACCTTTTCATTCCCGCCAAGAGACACGTATTCAAGCCAGTTATTACTGCTCGCGTCCTTGCCGGAAAAACGCACATCCTTCGCAAGATCAATTTTATAAATAGAAAAATCCATATTGGTTACATTGCGCCAATTCAAATTAAACTGAATCAGGGAATCCGGCAGGAATACGTTATTTACATACACATTTACCGCCGGATCGGTGATATTTTTAATCTGATCTATTGCCTGGTCGTAATATTGGGTCTCGCCTTTTTTAAATTCCTTCACAATCTGCCGGAATATATTCAAAGCCGCAACAAAATCCGGCTCATATGTGTACTGATTATTTTCCCGCTCAATTACACGGCCGTTATTCATCAGCCAATACGCGTAATAATAAAGCGCGTCATCATACCAGTCCGCGGTTTTACCGTATTTTACCGCCTGCTCAAATTCCTCGACCACGCGTTTTCTCTGACTCCAGGTGCCGCTGTAATTACGCAGGGTCATTGCCAGGACATAATGGGCCTGGGCCTTGTCCTGTTTTGATACTGCGATCTTTAAAAAATTCTCGGCGATTTCAAGCGGCAGGGTATTCCCATGATATCCGTAAAAATAATATAATTCTTTTTTTGCCCAGTCCGGCTGAGCAATCCTTTTTACGATATTAATATAGCGGCCCCTGGCCTGGCCAACCGCGTCTGAGCCGGCCCACCAATCCAGCGCCCTTTGATAATAAGGCCAAGCCTGCTGCCACTGCTGATTATTCCGCCTTATCCAGTAAAAATCCCCTAAAGATTCCTGGACCTCGGCCCAGACAATATCCCGCTCTTCCTGTTGGGTAATATCCCGCGTCAAAACATCCAGCTGCTGCTTAGCCTGGTCAAACTTACTTGAATCTGAAGTATTAGTTGCCGCCTGGGAACGCCAGAGGGTATCCGCTACCCGAAAATCCACCCAGCGCGCCTTGTCCTTTTCAAGCGCCATCTCATCCAAACTCACATAAATATTGTGGGCTAAAGCATAAGAGCCCTCCGCGTAAAGCTGTTCCGCCTCTTGCATAAGCCGCTCATACTCGCTCGGCTGAGAAAAACAAGGCCGGCATAACAACAAAACAGAAAATAAAACCAATAAAGAAACCCTGCCTTTTCGAATAGAAGTAATCAAAGCATGCATCCCACCCTCCTTTTTTATTTTGAGAAACTCTTTTACCTACATTGTATCAGACAATGGAAAAAGAAAAAAGTTCCCGTTTTTCGCATTAAGGGCCTTCCTGTATTTGAATGTTTCTGTAAAATGTTTATATCTGCCTGATTGTCTTCTTCAGATAAGTAAGTTGACCAATCCTTTATTTCTGAAGTTAAAAAATTGTCAGAAAATAGGTTATCTTCTTCACTGAAAAACACATCCTGCCTGCGATTACCGCGTTGGATTATATGGTGAGGATATAGACGAGCTATTCTTAGCATGCAGCTAGTATAGCTGTTTTGTTACTTCTTTTCAATACCTAAGTATGGGGACTTTGTTTTGTAGGACTTCCCATCACTGGCAGTATGTTCCAAAATGGAACATACTGAATTCTCGTTTAATTCTTTAATTTTAAATATATTAGCTAGATGTTTAGTAATTGCTAGACGTTTTGTGCCAAATAATTTTGCGATACGCGCCTGCGTCAGCCAAACCGTCTCATTCTCTAACCGGAATACCAATTCCAAACCCGCATTGGAATGGGTATTAGTTATGATAATAAAGTTAATATTACTTTTATTATCGTTTCTTTTTCCTGCGGTTTGCTGGCGGCAATCATGAGGGTTATGGCAGCAAGCGCGTTATTATCTATTCTCTTGCTGCCGTTTTTATGCAAAAGAATACAGTTTTTCTGCAAAAAACAAATAAACAAAGTGGCGGCGATGCGTTTATTTCCATCTACAAAACTGTGATTTTTGGTGACAAAATACAATAAATGCGCGGCCTTTTCCTCTACTGTCGGATAAAGGTCATTCCCGCCAAAAGTTTGATAAATTGCCCCAAGAGAGCTTTTGAAACGTAAGCGTATGACCAACCCATGTTGCCCAGCCCTGACATATTCGATAAAATAACACCTAACCAGAAAAAGGAGGGTGTTATTATGCCAGCAGAAAAAAAGAGGCAGTACAGAAACTCGGCACAGTGGCGCGGGTATGTAG
>JAHITE010000014.1 GCA_018817585.1 Candidatus Omnitrophota bacterium | reverse complement strand
TTTTAGTATCTCTTTATCTCTAATATCGCGATTCGCGAATCAGTTTTAGTAAATGAATTTATGGCGGATATTGTTAAGATTAATGGATGAAGTTTGAAGCATTTACTAGGAATTAGGGGGAATTGAAAACAGAGATACTATGCTTTGAGCAGTTTCTGCCAGAGTTCTTGTTGCTTTTGCCAATCAGGCTGGTTAATCAAATCGCGCAGTTTATATTCCGGGATTTTATTAAGCTTAAATATTCCGAAAGAGAGGATCTCTTCCTGAATACGGGGAGAGATAAGCAGCATGTTCAATATATGATTTATTCGGGCATGACTTAGATTGAGCCATTCGCTGGCTTTTTGCAGACTCTTTATTTGACCAGTATCTCTAAGTCGCTGTATGTGGTGGGCAAGTAATAGATTTTTGCGGATTGTTGGTTCTTTTTGAATTTCTTTTACCTTATTAAATTTATTAAGCTGCCTTACTTTTTTTAAGTTTACTTCAAATTCAAAGCGCTGATTGTTTTCATTCAAGGTGATGTATAATTTTTTAGTTTCTTGGTTATAATCAACTCTTTTTAATAGAGCTCTTAAAATCCTACGTTTCTCTTCAGGATATAGAGTTCCCCAAACAGGGGACATGAGGGCATTGATTTCTTGTTTATGCGGATGTTTGGCTTCAGGCTTATTAGCAAAGACTATTTTTAAATGTTCAATTACCGCGTTTTCTATTGCTTGAGAATTTATTGATCTTGTAGGACAAGTTGCATAGCCGCGCTTTTGCGCACTGGTGCAAAGGTAATAGCGGTATTTATGTAAATCTTTTTTTAAGGTATAAGTATGAAACATTAAGGTATTGCAGGTCTTGCAGTGCAAGAGTTTGCTAAGCAGTCCAGTGCATTCTGTATTTTTCGTAACTTTTCTTTCTCTTCGATTTAGCTTTAAGGTTTCTTGAGCAGCATTAAAGGTCTCCTCGTCGATAATAGCTTCATGTTGGCCATTATATATTTGTCCTTCATAGTTTACCTTTCCAATATACAAAACATTACGGATGATCGATTGGATGTGGGTTACTCCAAACGTTTTTCCGCCAAATGATTTCCCTGTTTTATGAATAGAGTATTTTGTTCGAGTACCTTTATTATTTAGTATTTTTGCTACTTGCAATAATGACTTAACTTTTAAATAAAGAGCAAAGATTTCTTTTATCAGTTTTGCCTCTTCGGGATGAATAACTAGACGTTTATTTTCTCGATCAATATCAAAACCCAAAGGAGGCCTACCGCCTAACCATTGGCCTCTTTTACGGGCAGCGCCCATTTTATCTTTAGTACGTTCACTGATAAGCTCTCTTTCAAATTGCGCAAAGGAAAGCAAGATATTAAGAGTAAGCCGGCCCATAGAGGAATTAGTATTAAAATGTTGTGTCACTGATACAAAGGTGACATTATGCTGATCAAAAAACTCTAGCAGTCGAGAGAAGTCCAAGAGGGATCTGGATAATCTATCTACCTTGTATACTACAACACAATTCACAGTATGATTCTTGATCGCAGCTAAAAGTTTCTTAAGAGCCGGTCTTTCAATATTTGCTCCGGTAAACCCGCCGTCATTATATTGTTCTTGAAGCTGAATCCATCCTTCTGATTTTTGACTGGCAATATAATTTTCCGCGGATTCTCTTTGTGCGTCAAGAGTTGTAAAATCCTGGTCCAAGCCTTCGGATGTAGACTTGCGGGTATAAATCGCGCAATAGATTCTTTTCTTTGGTTTAGGTTCCATTTTTATCTGTGTCCATCTTTCTTTTCGCAATCAGTGTTAATCTGTGTTTTATAAATTGAAGAATAAATACCCATTCCAATGTGCTCCGGTTACTTCTTTAGCTATGGCAGTTAAGCTACGGTATTGCTTTTTGTTATATTCAAAACCTTTTTCAAGAACCTTAATCTCCAAGTGAATGTCCTTGTATTCCTTAGTAATGAGGGTTCCGGGAATGGGGAGACGCTTGTCCCGAGCGAAGGCGAGGGGCTTGTCACGAGATAATTTTGATTTTTTGCCTTTTTTATCAAAAGCATTTATTGGTCTAAGGGCTTTATTGTTAACTGGGTCATATTTTTGGATGAATTCCTCAATTTTGCCCTGTGCTTGGCTGGAAAGTCCCCCGTGTTCAAGTTCTTGCAGTTTATAGGCAATCTTGCGCCATAAGTAGACTTTATTGCTTGGTGTGGCGCTTTCTGGGCCATATAAGGCCTTATATTTGGCCTTTAGCTCTGATAATGTGTAATCTTTGTGCCCCATAATTTCCTTGAGTTTTGCCTGTTCCATAACCATCTCCTTTGCTGTCACTACAATATAGCCATAGGTTTAGAGATATAGCAAGTTTATATCCCCATTAATTTTAGGGGTTGTTTAACTAGTACGAGGGTAGTATAATTATTACATATTATTACGTTTTTAATTCCTAGTAAAAAGTGGCGATACAGATAGTGTATGTATAGGAGATGGAAAGAATGAGCAAGTCTTTAGATGTATTTAGTATGCATAAAGCTATAATCGAAGACTATAAACATTTTGTAAACAGTTTTATCAATATCAAAAATCCAAAAATAAAAGCTATTGTCGATGCCGGTATGACCGGAGGGAAATTTTGGCCCGATCCACTTATTCAGTTTAATCCTTCATTTGAGTTTAGTGATACAGCACAATCATTATGTGATGAAGGTGTTACGCACCTTGATATAGCAAAAATTTTCAAAGGTTATAAATTATTTAAGCATCAAGTCGAAGCAATAAAAAAAGGATGTGAAGGTAATGATTTTGTAGTTACATCTGGAACAGGATCAGGCAAATCGCTTACTTATTTGAGTACGATATTTGACTATTTATTAAAAAACAAAGGTAGTCAAGGTATTAAGGCAATAATAGTTTATCCGATGAATGCACTAATAAATTCTCAGCATGAAGAAATAGTAAAATTTAAAAATAATTATGAGAAAGAATCAAATAAACCTTTTCCTATTACATTCGCACAATATACTGGCCAAGAAAAACAAGAGGAGAGAACTAAAGTAAAAGAAGAATTGCCGGATATAATTCTAACAAATTATATGATGTTGGAATTAATTTTAACTAGAACATGGGAAAGTAGTATTCGCAGTTCAATGTTTTCCTGCCTAAAATTTTTAGTTTTCGATGAGTTGCATACATACTGCGGTAGGCGAGGGTCTGATGTTTCTATTCTGATTCGCAGAATACAATCTCAATGCAAACAAGATGTGACTTGCATAGGTACATCTGCTACTATGATTTCAGGAGGAACGATCCCTGAACAAAAAAACAAAGTAGCTGAAGTTGCTACCAAAATATTTGGTAAAAAGTTTAAAAAAGATCAGATTATTAGTGAGTATCTTGCGAGGTGTTTTGATTATACTGGTAGTATTCCAGGTAAAGATCTCTTAATGAAATCATTAAATTTGGATATAGATATTAATGGCTCAGAAGCTTTGCTTAAAAGTTCACCATTAAGTGTTTGGCTTGAGAATACTATAGCTATAGAAGAAACTGATAATATTTTACTAAGAAGGAAACCTAGGTCTTTTAATTCAATTGTTAAGAAACTGAGTGAAGATTCTGGTATTGATGAAAAACAATGCGAAAGCCAGTTGGTAAAGTTTTTGCAGTGGTTGTCTAATGTAAACACATCATTAGAAGAAAAAGTATATACATATCTGCCATTTAAAATCCATCAATTTATCTCTCAGACAGGTACTGTTTATGTTTCTTTGCATAACAATGATGATCAGCTTATCACACTTGATCCAACAAATCACAAGATTATAGAAGATAAGAAAATTCCTTTATTTCCTGTGGTTTTTAGTAGAATATCAGGCCATGAATTTCTCTGCGTAAGTAAAGACTTAAATGAAGAGAAACTGAAGCCTAGAGGTTTTAGGGAAGTTATCGATGATGAAGAAGAAAACATTACTGCAGGGTATATTATTCCTGGGGATGATGTTTGGGATCCTGAAAAAGATTTTGGATTACTTCCAGATGGGTGGGGAAATATTGATAAAAATGAAAAATTTAAGCCAGTTAAACAGTACAAAGATCGTTTACCTCAAAAGATTTATTACAATGCTGAGGGCCATTTTTCTTATACTGAAAAACTTGATTTTGAAGCGTGGTTTATGCCCGTTAAACTTCTTTTTGATCCCACGAGTGGAACCTTTTTTGATCTAAAAACAAGTGAAGGAACAAAATTAACACGCTTAGGGAGTGAGGGAAGAAGCACTTCTACGACTATTTTATCTATCTCGGTCTTAAAACAATTAGACAAATTTAAATTAAGCAGAGAAAATCAAAAACTACTAAGTTTTACAGATAATAGACAGGACGCAGCTTTGCAGGCAGGGCATTTTAATGATTTTATTAAAGTTACGCAATTAAGATCTGCTTTATATCATGCGTTAAATAAAAACAATCAATTAGATCACACTAATCTTTCTAGAGCTGTATTTGATTCCCTGGATTTGGCAATAGATGAATTTTCCGCTCACCAAGCTACATTTCCTGCAGTTATAAGGGAAACCGAAGCTGTGTTTCAAGATTATTTAATGTACAGGGCTCTTTATGATTTGAAGAGAGGTTGGAGAGTTGTGCTACCTAACTTAGAGCAATGTGCATTACTTGAGATTGAATATAAAAATTTGAAAGAAAATTGTGATCAGGATGATGCTTGGAAAGAAATACCTTTTTTAGGTCAAGCAACTAGTGCCTTGAGGCAAGAAATAATTTATCAAGTTCTTGACTACTTCAGGAAATCCTACGCACTATATAGCAATGAATACCTAACAGGTGGGGCATTAGAAGGAAAAAGTAAGGCTATAAAAGAAAAATTAAAGGACCCGTGGAAATTTAATGAAAATGAAAGAATAAACGATCCTTCTTTTATGAGATATGAAACTTTAGCACCAGCTAGGAGGAGAATATTTACTGCTAGTATTGGAGCAACAAGCGCCTTAGGGAAATATTTGCGGACAGAAGCAAAAAATTTGGGCATAGAGTTAAAAAGTAAAAATTATAGGGATTTTATTGAGAAATTCTTAAAAATACTTGGGGATGCTGGGTGGCTTACTTCTATTGATTGGAGAAATGATAAGAATGAAGTTACAAAATTATGGCAGCTGAGAATTGATCAAGTTATATGGAAACTTGGTGATGGCAATGCGATAAAAGAAGACTATGTGAAAACTCGTTCATATAAAAATATAGAGCGAAAACCGAACTCATTTTTTCAAGCTCTTTATAAGACAAATTTTAAGGAAATAAAAAGTTTAATAGGTAAGGAACATACGGGACAGTTGACGAATGAAGATCGTCAGGATAGAGAAATAAAGTTTAGAACAGGGGAATATAGTGCTTTATTTTGTTCTCCTACCATGGAATTAGGGATAGATATTGCAAACTTAAATATAGTCCACTTAAGGAATATTCCTCCAAATCCTGCAAACTATGCTCAGCGGAGCGGTCGAGCAGGGCGAAGTGGTCAGGCAGCTTTAATATTTGCTAGTTGTTCAAGCTATTCTCCACATGATAGACATTATTTCAAACATTCTACCAATATGGTATCAGGAAATGTTGCTCCTCCTAAAATTGATTTATCCAATAAAGAATTGCTTGAAACACACTTGCACGCACTTTATATGGCTAAAACAAATTCAGATGAAATTAATCAATCCTTAATGGATTTGATCGATGACTGTGATTTAGATGCATTAAAGCTTAAAGAAAGTATTAAAGAAAAAATAAGGTTATCAATATCTGAAAGAGCAGAGATTAAGAGTATTTTTAAACAGGCTATTGCTGATATATCAAAAGATCTTGAACGGGAATTATGGTTTAATGATGAATGGATAGATATTGTTATTAATAAGACGCCGGAGGCATTTGATCGGTCTTTGGATCGTTGGCGTAAGCTTTATAGGCTTGCTCAAAATCAGATAAACGAAGCAACGGATAATATTAGAAGTGGCTTATATACGCAAGATTCACAGGAGTCAAGAGATTTACATAGAAGCTTAAAACAAGGGGAGAGACAAAGAGATCTTTTAACAAACTCAAATAAAATGAGTTTATCAGAATTTTATCCTTACCGATACTTTGCATCTGAAGGTTTTTTTCCTGGTTATAATTTTACACGATTACCGATTAGAACATATATCCCAATAGGAGATGCGGGTGAATATATTTCAAGACCAAGATTTGTTGCTTTAAGAGAATTCGGTCCGCAAAATGTTATTTATCATAATGGAGCAAAATATAAGATTGAACAGTTATTGGCACAGGAAATTGATAAGAACTTGCAGAAAGCAAAAGTTAGTAAAACTTCGGGATATATTTTGATGGGGAAGGAATATGACTTTGAAGTCTGCCCTTTTAATTCTAAAGTACTTTTAAATAGCGATACCACTAAAGAAATATTTACTGACTTGATTGAGATGACAACAACTCGAACAGTAGAAACAGATAGAATACAATGTGAAGAAGAAGAACGCTTATCTAGAGGATACGATATTGATACATATTTTTCAGCCCCATCAGGGTTAGAGAATATAAAAACAGCTGTTGTGAAAAATGATGAAGCAGCTTTCTTAAATATTAGGTTTATCCCTTCAGCTCGATTAGTGCAGATAAATAAGAAATGGAAAGGCACTAAAGAAGAAGGTTTCTTAATGGGATTGAAATCTGGAAGATGGAAAAGTAAAAAACAATCGCTCATTCCATCCACAGAAGAAAATAAAAAGGTAAAACTGTTTACTACTGATACTGCAGATGCTCTCTATATTGAGCCAATTAAGTCTCTTGCTTTAGACTCGGATGGCGTAATAACTTTACAATATGCTTTAAAAAGGGCGATTGAGAATGTATTTCAAATAGAATCAAACGAGATAGGTGCAACTCAAATGGGTGATGAAGAAGAGCCAAACATTTTTCTTTATGAGGCATCTGAAGGCAGCTTAGGAATTTTATCGCAATTCATTGAAGATAAGGATACTTTTCAAAGCGTTATAAAGGAAGCTTATAAGCTTTGTCGTTTTGATGAGGAAGCTTATAAAGATGAGGCTTCCTATGATGATTTATTGAGTTACTATAATCAAAGGGATCATGAAGTCATTAATCGGTTTACGATAAAGGATGCTTTGGAGAAATTAATGGTGTGTAGAGTAGAGATTGCCACTTCTTCAGGTAAAAGCTATGCAGACCAATATAATTATTTATTAAGCAATATTGACCAAAACTCATCAACAGAAGTAAAATTACTTAATTATTTATATGAGAATGGTTATAGACTGCCAGATAAGGCCCAAAAACAGTTAAGTGGGATTTATTGCAAACCAGATTTTTTTTATGAGCCGGATGTTTGGGTGTTTTGTGATGGGACTCCTCATGACAAGCTAGAGATTAGGGAAACTGATGAAGCGCAGAGAAATGCTATAAGAAATAGGGGCGATCAGGTAATTGTGTATTATTATAAAGACAATCTAGATGATTTGATTAAAAACCGTGCCGACATTTTTAAGAAAGTAAAATAAAGATATGGAATACAAAGCAGGAGCATTAGTCCGGGCAAGAGATAGAGACTGGATAATTCTACCTTCAAATAATCCAGATTTAGTATTGCTAAAGCCTCTTGGCGGTTCCGATGATGAAATTACCGGTATATATTTGCCGTTAAAATTTACAGATGATAAAATGGAATCAACAGAATTTCCTTTGCCTACAGCTGCAGATTTAGGAGATATTTCTTCAGCTAGGTTGCTCTTTAATGCAGCACGGTTATCCTTTCGTAGTGGCGCGGGGCCTTTTCGATCATTAGCCAAATTATCTTTTCGTCCACGCTCTTATCAAATGGTTCCGTTAATAATGGCTCTTAAACAGCAAGGAGCAGTTCGATTACTTATTGCTGATGACGTCGGAGTGGGTAAAACAGTAGAAGCATTGTTAATATTACGAGAGCTGATAGATAGAGGCGAGATCAAAAGATTCGCTATTATTGTACTTCCCCATTTATGCGAACAATGGCAAGAAGAGTTAAGAGATAAGTTTGGGATCGAAGCTGTAATTATTCGCTCCAATACTCAGGCAAGGCTCGACAGACAAATACCTGATGACCGAAGTGTTTTTGATTATTATCCCTATCAAATTATATCTATTGATTACATCAAAACAGAGAATAGAAAAGCAGTTTTTGTTCAGGAATGTCCTGAGCTTATTATAGTTGATGAAGCACATACCTGCTCAAAATCAAGCGTAACAAGCTCTATTCAACAACAGCGGTATAGTTTGATTAATGATATTTCTAGGAAAAAAGATCAAAATATTATTTTGTTAACGGCAACGCCACATAGCGGCAAGTCTGAACAGTTTAATTCTCTTTTAAGCTTAATTAAAGCTGAATACGCAACTCTAGATATTCCATCTGCGTCACAAGAAAAGCGGAGAGATTTAGCTAAATATTATGTTCAAAGAAGAAGAGCGGATGTTGAGAAATGGATGGGGGAGGATACTCCATTCCCGGAAAGAGATTCCGGCGAAGCTCATTATGAATTATCTAAAAAATATGCTGTTTTGTTCGAGAAATTGTTAGATTTCTCCTTTGGTTTGGTAAAAACAGATGATTCTCATAAAGGAATAATACGTTTAAGGTATTGGTCAGCCTTAGCCCTTTTGCGCGGTGTTATGTCCAGTCCGGCAGCAGGGATAAAAATGCTAGAGAATCGAAAAAAAAACGAAGATGTGAATATCCGAGATGATGTCAATTACACTGATGAACCAAATCCTATGATTGAGAGCAGTTTGGAGGAATCAGGAGATTATGAGCCTTCTGGAATCCTGAGTAGGGCTGAATTAACAAAATATGAGAATCAACGTTTAAATGATTTTGTTATTGAATTAAAAGAATTACAAAATATAAAAGATGATTTTAAGGCGCAAAGAGCATTTGGGATAGTTAAAGATTGGTTAAAACAGGGCTTTCAGCCAATTATTTTCTGTAAATATATAAGAACTGCTAATTATTTAGGTGAGCTTTTTAAAGAAGAATTTAAAACAAATAAAAAGGTAAATATTCAAGTCGTAACTGGTGAAGATCATGATGAAATAAGAAAAGCAAGAATAGACGAAATGAAGACAGCTAAAAAACAGGAAAAAATATTAATTGCTACTGATTGCATAAGTGAAGGTATAAATTTACAAGATCAATTTAATGCTGTTTTGCACTATGACTTACCCTGGAATCCCAATAGATTAGAACAGCGCGAAGGACGAATTGACCGGTACGGACAAAAAGCAAAATTAGTAAAAGCTTATTTGATGTATGGGAGCAATAATCCTATTGATGGAGTGGTTTTAAAAGTTCTTCTAAGAAAAGTTAGAGAGATTAGAAGGCAGACAGGCATCTCCATCCCTTTTCCTGAGGACAGTCAATCAATGATGGACTCTATATTGCAGGCAGTTTTATCAAAGGCAGAAAAAATAAAACGAGGTAATGCCGCCCAGATGACTTTTGATTTCGGAGAAATGGATGAAGTTAAACAAGCCGAAGGAAATTTTACCAATGAGATCGAAGAGGCTGCAGCCAGAGAAAAAGCTTCAAGGAATATCTTTGCCCAAAATGCGATCAAAGCTGATACAATCGAGGAGGATTTAAAGCAATCTGATGAAGCTATTGGTAAGCCGGAAGACGTGGAAGCTTTTGTCACAGAAACTCTTCTTAGCCTTTTAGGTGTTCAAATCTCAAAGGATAAAGATATAAATGGTTATACTTTATTTACTGTTAATTTACCCCCTGTTTTAAAACCAATTTTCTCTGACACTCCAGAATTAAAGATAAGTTTCTTTTCTCCAACTCCTGAAGGGTATATATATATTGGGAGGAATCATAAATTTGTAGAACAATTATGTTTGTTGTTAATGGCGAATGCAATTAATCGGCGCTCTGACTCTGATCCTGCTCGGACCGCGGTAATAAAAAGTAAAAATGTAGAAATCAAAACTACATTATTGCTATTTAGAGTTAGAAATGTAATTGAGGAAAAGCGTTTTGGCAAACAGCTTGTTGCAGAAGAAATGCTGATTTGGGGGTATCAAGGTAGTAATGGTGATAAGAAAGTGCTAGAGCATCAGGTGGTAAAAGACCTAATGATTAATGCTGTAGCTACTGCTAATATTACTAAAGAAGCAAGAATTGATTTTTTAGAGAATGAATTAAAGTATATTGAAAATCTTAAAAATGAATTCAATGATACCGCTAAAAAAAGAGCTGAAGTATTAATTGCTGCGCATGAGAGATTCCGTGAGGTTCTTGGTGGAAAAAAATATCAAGCTGTTGAGCCAGTCCTACCAATGGATTTAATCGGTATTTATATTTTATTGCCTGATAAAGGAAGTAGTTAAATGAAATTCACTACTATTAGAATCGAAGGTCCGATATTATCTAGTGATGTTTTAGATAAGATAGAACAAGGTGATATAGGATTTCAATCACCTAAAGATTTTAACTTGGATTCTAAAACAAAAGTTAAAGATGAAATTGCCAGGTCATGGGCAGATGCGCAAGAGCTGTGGAGGATATTTAAGCATCAGCGCGAAAGAGTTCAATTTGGATTAACCGGAACTTCTGAAACAAGAAAATATTGGATTATTCCTCTTCTAGGGCTGTTCGGATATGACGCTGAACTTTCTAAAGCAGAAACAGTTCAGGGGAAGAGTTATGCAATAAGTCATGGAGTTTTAAAGATGGATGGGTTTCCCATCCATATAATGGGATTTAATGATAGTCTTGATAAAAAACGATCAGACAGCGGTCCAAGGATGTCGCCGCATGCGCTTGTCCAAGAATATATCAACCTTACAGAACATCTGTATGCAATTGTTACAAATGGTCTTCAATTAAGACTGCTTCGAGATAGTAGCCGTTTAATTAAGCTCTCTTTCCTTGAATTTGATCTTGAAACAATGATGGAAGAAGAGCATTACGCGGATTTTGCGGTAATGTTTCGACTGCTTCATTCTAGTCGCATGCCCGTCAAAATGGAAGCAGGACCTGAAAGCATAATTGAACAATATCATCAGGATGCCCTTGATTCAGGGTCACGCATAAGAGATGGCCTAAGCTTAGCTGTGAAAAGATCAATCCATATGTTAGCAAACGGTTTTCTCTCTCATCCCCGGAATATTAAGATCAATCAGGAAATTGAATTAGGTAATTTAAAATCCGAGCAGTTTTATCAGGCTTTGCTTCGTCTTATTTATCGTCTTTTATTTTTAATGGTTATAGAAGAACGTAATCTTATATTTTCTAAAGATGCGGATAAAATAAAACGGGATATTTACTATAAATATTACAGTGTTAACTCTTTACGAAATTTATGTGAAAAATCCTATATTGCTGATGAAAGATTCAGCGATTCCTGGAAATCATTAAAAAATACATTTCGGTTATTTGTAGATGCTGAGCAAGGGAGTTATCTAGGAATAAAACCATTGGCCGGAGATCTATTTGGCTATGATGTAATTGGAATTTTAAATGAATGTGAACTTGATAATAAAGTTTTGCTTGAATCAATAAAAAATTTAAATGTTTTTGTCCATGAACGCACAAAACAAATAATGAGAGTAAATTACTCTTCGCTTAATGTTGAAGAATTTGGATCAGTTTACGAAGGCCTACTTGAATATGATCCGAATCTAAGATTAGAGAATGGGCGGTATAAATTTAGTTTTCAAGAAGGGGATAAACGTTCCTCTTCAGGTTCGCATTATACTCCTGATGAATTGGTTAAACCTTTAATTACGCATTCTTTGGACTATATCATTGAGGACAAGCTAAAAGAAGATGATAAAGAGAAAGCATTATTGTCAATCAGGGTTTGTGATGTGGCCTGTGGCAGTGGCCATATCCTACTTAGTGCAGCTAGAAGAATTGGAATTGAACTGGCAAAAATAATAACCAAAGAAGACCAGCCATCGCCTGAAGCTTCACGAAAAGCAATAAGGCAAGTTATTCAAAGCTGTATTTATGGAGTGGATAAGAATCCTTTAGCAGTTGAGCTCTGTAAGGTAGCACTTTGGCTTGAAGCACACAATCCTGGAGAACCGCTTAATTTTCTTGATCATCATATTAAATGTGGTGATGCAATAGTGGGATTAGCGCACAAAGAGGAGTTAGAAAAAGGCATTGCTGATGAGGCTTTCAAGCAAATGCCTGAAGATGATAAAGAATTTAGAGCTTCCTTAGCAAAGTCGAATAAGAACGATAAAAAAAATAACAAGAATTTAAAATGGAATTTTGATCAAAAGATAAATGCTCCTGTTCTAAATATCTCAAATTTATTTAGGAAGTTAGAAGATTTGCCTGAAAACACTCCAGAGCAAATAGAACATAAGCATAAAGTATATGAAAGATTTATTACTGATACGAATTTAAGGAATTTGCGGATATTGGCTGATATGCAAGTAGTGCAATTTTTTATTCCGAAAACACAAGATAATAAAGATACAATTGTTACCGATGCAGAATATAGAGATTATTTGTCAGGGGCCAAACCGTTGCGAGGGGCAAAGGTTGATAAGGCTATTGCTGTAGCGCAAGAAAAAAGAGTTTTTCATTGGTTTTTAGAATTCCCCGAGATTTTTATTAAGGGTGGCTTTGATTGTATTTTAGGAAATCCACCGTATTTGGGCGCTCAAAAGATAACAGTTAATTTTGCGGAAAGATATCATGAGTTTATAAGAAATTATTTTGGGACAAAAGGCATTACGGATTTGGTGGTGTATTTTTTAATTAGAATATTTCATATAGCTAAGGCAACACAAGGTAGATTGGGGTTGATTTCTACCAATTCTATTTACCAGGGCGATTCAAGGAAATCAGGTTTAGTGCGTCTTATAGAAGACGGCGCGACTATAAATTTCGCCAAAAAGTCTATTAAATGGCCCGGTAAAGCAAATCTCGATGTTTCTTTATTTGCGATAGAAAAAAATGCAATTCGTAAAAATAAAGCTTTTCTGGATAATGAAGAAGTAGATAAAATAAACTCTTTTTTTGATAATGCAGGTAATTCTGAAGAAGTATATAAATTATATACCAATAAGGGGAAAGCTTTTGTAGGGTGTTATGTTTTAGGTGACGGATTTTTACTGTCTGATGATGAAGCAATGAAAATTTTTAAAATAAACTCTGTCTATAAAGATGTTGTAAAGCCCATCCTTAATGGGGATGATCTAAACAATTCTCCCTCCCAGTCCCCTTCAAAATATTGTATAAATTTTTATGATTGGAGTTTAGATAAAGTGAAAAACTTTGATCTTTGTTACAGGATTTTGCTTCAAAAAGTTAAGCCAATAAGGGCTTCTCATAAGAGAAAAGCCTATAAGGAAAGATGGTGGCAGTATGCTGAAAAACGACCAGGATTGTATGAGGCAATTAGGCATTTTCCTGCTACATTAGTGACAGCAAAAACTGCAAAACATTTTGGTTTTTGCTTTGTGAACACTAATTATGTTCTAGATCAAAATCTTTCTATAATAGCATCAAATAGTTATTATGATTTTTCTGTTTTGCAATCATCTCTTCATGATATTTGGGTTAGAACATTTGGAACTACCTTAGGACAAGCTTCTAGGTATAACCCCGCAACTGCTTTTGAAAATTATCCATTTCCAAATAATCCAGAGGTATCTTTAAAAAAAGAGACAATGGATATAGGGAAAAAATACTATCAATTTAGAGAACAGCTAATGCAGGAAATGAATATAGGGATAACAAAGCTTTATAATTTATTTCATTTAAAAAGTCTAAATGTTATGCAAATTGAAAAAGGTTGCAAGCTTAGTATGGAAATATGTGAAAAGGCCGTCACTGACATTATTCAATTAAGAGAATTTCATAAAAAAATGGATATAGCAGTCATTGAAGCATATGGTTGGAGCGATATAACCCCTGCGCATAATATCTACGAAGTTGATTTTTTGCCGGAAAATGATCGTATTCGTTATACAATTTCACCGGAAGCGCGCAAAGAAATTTTAAAGCGTTTACTAAAATTAAATCATGAAATACATGAAAAGGAAGTAGCTGAAGGAGCTTTTGAAAAAAAGAAGCCAAAAAATAAAAAATCAGATGATAAATTAGCACAACAAGGCCAAAAAAGTTTTCTTTAATATAAAGGGTATGGGTTGCAGTAGATAAATTCTTCTTGTATAAAGATATATAGAAAGGATTGCGAAATGTCAGAGCAAATAAATATAAAGTTTCTTCCTGCTAATCAGACCTTATGGTTGGATCTAATGACAGAAAATGATGATGAAGAACAGAAGAATAAATGTGATCAGAATAAGAAATATTTAAATGAAATGCTTTTATCTTCAATGCAAATGCAAAATATTATGGTTCTTGCTGGATGTGGAACATCATTAGGTGAAGTTGGCGGCCCATCCATGAAAGACTTATGGAATCTTTGCACAAAGGAATTGAAAAAAAGTAAAATGGATTATAGTGATGCTGCAAAAAATGTTTCTAAAATAACCGGATACAATATATCTGACGAAAATAAAGTTAATATAGAAGAGATGCTCTCTCTCTGTGAAGCATATGTGCAAATAAACAACAATAACAATGATATTAATAATTTTATTGAGCATTGCAAGACAAAAATATTAGAGGCTTGTAGCTTTGAAACAACAGAAGAAGCTTTAGATGGTCATAGAACTTTCATTCATCGTTTGTCTCGAAGAAGAGTAAGAGATTCTCGTTTAAAAATATTTACAACAAATTATGATAATTGTTTTGAGAAATCTGCTGGCCATCAAGGATTGGTGGTAATTAATGGGTTTTCATTTGCAAGTCCACGAGTATATGACTCCCGGTATTTTGATTATGATATTATAAGGCGGGATTCGAAAGCAGATAATATCACTAACTATCTTGAGGGGGTTTTTCACCTATATAAATTACATGGATCTGTGAATTGGGAACGAAATATTGATGACAAGATTGAAGAAAAGAAAGCGACACCAAAGGGAGTGTGCATGATTTTCCCTGCAAGGGGAAAGTACCAGCAATCTTATATTCAACCGCATCTTGAATTAATGGCAAGATACCTGTCGTCTCTTAGAGACCCAAATACCTGTTTGCTTGTTTGTGGGTTTGGATTCAATGATAATCATTTTGCCGAACCGATAATTTCAGCCATAGAAACGAATCCATATCTTAAAGTGATTATTGTTGATAAAGATGCTGAAAAAATGTTAAATCATAAATCGACTGGGCGGGTAAATCAATATTGGAATAAATTAAAAGTAATGTCGACCAATGGTGAGAATGTCTGGTTTATTAATGCAACCTTCACTGCTTTTTCAAAACTTATTCCGGATCTTAGATCTTTAACCCCTGCTGAAAAAATTGTTCATAATATAAAAAACATAGTGAGAGAAAATGATTGAAATAGATAAAATTTTCCCCAAAGGGGTTTTAAGGCCTGAATTATACATGGGAGCTGTTAACACAGTCACAGCTAGTATTGTGCAGGTTGATTTCTCTGAAGCAAATGCTCCAAGCGGATCATATTACTTGGGTGGACGTTATGGGAAGGGTGAGGTAGGTGAATTTGTCATTATTGAAGGGCAAATCAATCTGGTGTTAGGAAGAGTTTTAGAAGTAAAGTTTTCTAATGAAAGACAACAAAATAAGAATCTAGATTCTCTAGGTAGAATACAATTACTCGGATCTATTTCAATGGAAACCTTAAAGGTTACTGCTGGGATTGAAGCATATCCAAGACTTGGTGATAGAGTTTATGCTGCTCCTCATAAATTAGTTGCTCTGATTCCAACCTTGATGGAGGATGTAAAAGATACTAAAGTAACCTTGGAGCTTGGTTCGGTTGATGTCGCATTAGAAAGTAAAATTAAAATTAAACCTGAAAAACTTTTTGGTAGGCACTTGGCAATTTTGGGGTCAACTGGTGGAGGGAAAAGCTGGACGACAGCACAAATAATTGAGCAATGCTTAAAATTTAATTCTAAGCTTATTCTTTTTGATGCAACTGGTGAATATCGTGATTTTGATAGCAATGATATAAAACATGTTCATTTAGGTAATGTTATAGAGTCAGCTAAAAATTCTTCTAAGTGTTTACTATCCCCCACATCTTTTCAAGAAAGTGATTTTATTGCGTTATTTGAACCTGCTGGGAAAATACAAGGACCTAAGTTCAGAGATGCGATAAGAAGCTTAAGATTGGCAAAATTGTGTTCAAGTAAATATCCTGATGGTTATGTTAAAAAAATTAATGAAAGTAAATCAGTGTACAATTCCTGCTCGTCTGAACTAGAAATTGCCTCAAAAATGGATAATCCTGCTACTGATTTTGATGTAGATTTATTGGTTAAGCAACTTGAACAAGAGTGTGTTTGGCCAAATGGAGGTACTTTTTCTGCTCCGGACTATAAGCGCTGGGGCGGGGGGGATGGAAGTAGTCTTTCTTATTGTCTTTCGTTATTTACTAGAATTAATGGTATTTTGTCATCACCATCATTGAATTGTGTTTTTACTAAGGATGCATTACCATCTTTGATTCAGGAAATTGAAAAGTTTTTAGGGGATAAATCTCAAAAGCTTTTAAGGGTAGACCTTAGTGGTATATCTTTTGAATATAAAGCACGTGAGATTATTTCTAATGTTATTGGGAGATACATTTTAAATCAAGCTAGGGATAATAAATTTTCAGAATCTCCTTTGCTTGTATTTCTTGATGAGGCGCATAATTTTTTAGGAAAACATATTGGTGGGGAAGATACAATTGCAAAATTAGATTCCTTCGAGCTAATTGCCAAAGAAGGGCGTAAGTTTGGATTGAATATTTGTCTTGCGACACAGCGTCCACGGGATATCACAGAAGGAGTACTCAGTCAAATTGGCACAATGATTGTGCATCGTTTAACCAATGACCGAGATCGAGAGATAGTGGAAAGGGCATGTGGAGAAATAGATAAAGCGGCATCAGCTTTTTTGCCAAATTTGAAACCAGGGGAAGCGGCTATTATCGGAAACGATTTTCCTATCCCTTTAACAATACAAATTACTGAACCTAATATACACCCTAAGTCATCTGGTCCAGATTATCAAAAGCATTGGAAATAAGGGAAGTTTTAAAATATTTTTTTAATTTAGTAATGACGAATGGGACGTTGTTTGAAGTATTGATTAGTTAAGTGAAAAAAATGAGTGAGCTAATGAGGTAAAAAGGATATTCATTAGTATGAAAAAAAGCGAATTAAATATATTAAAAGAAGTTATTAATAAGGTTGCCAAATCTAATCCTGAAGCGTGGCAATCATTGAAGTGGGAAATATGGGATACAGGCGATCAATCTTATTATCATTGGCAAATGGAGTTTCTAAATCAAGCGAATAAAGAAATTAATGCTTTGAGTGTAAGGGAAAAGGATCTCTTAAAAAAAGAATGGTATAGTTTGCATAGAATTTTAAAATTTAATAAAGAAGAAGATATTCTTGAGAGATATGCTTTGATGGTTACAGATAAAATTGCAGGCCGCGCAAGGGGTGCAGCATATAGAACTAAAGATTTACAGCCTTAATTACACAAGGTTTAATAATAATCGGATAGTGTTTTATTCTTCAAAAAACCGAAAGGAGACTATGAACATTAGGCAAATAATAGATAAGATAAATGATAACCAACTTTTTGTGCCTGCGTTTCAAAGAGAATATGTTTGGAAGAGAGATGATGTTAAAGCCCTTTTTGATTCTCTAATAAAAAAGCATCCGTATGGCACATTATTGACATGGGAAACAACTAATCCTCCTGAGTTGAAAGGTAAGGTTCAACACAATGCTCAAATGGGTGCGGTTAAGTTAATATTGGATGGACAGCAGAGAATAACGTCTTTATATATGATTATTACAGGGGAAATCCCTCCATACTATACCCAAGCTGACGTGCTTCATGAGGTTAAGAATTTATATGTAAATTTAGACACTTTAGAATTGGGGTATCACAAGCCAACTATTATGGACAACGATCCATTGTGGTGCCATTTGACAGCAATCTTTAAAGGAGAAATAAAACCAACTAGTATTTTAAAAGCCATTGGAGACGATGAGAAATTAAGGAACAAAGCAGATAAGATTCTTGAGAATTTAGAAACAGTTAAAAGTATACAAGATCGAGATTTTGTTGAACAATCGATACCTGTTACTGCAAGTATCAAAAATGCTATCGATATATTTTATATTGTAAATGCTAGTGGTGTTACCTTGACTGATGCAGAATTAGCTTTAGCTCAAATATCAGGCTATTGGCCTAAGGCAAGAGATCTGATTAAGAAAAAGTTGAATGGGTTAAAAGAGAAAGGGTTTGTTTTTAATTTAGATTTTATTGTTTATGTTTTGCTTGGCATATTGCATCATATGGGTTCAGAAATGAAAAAACTGCATAGTGATGATAACAAAGAAAAACTTCAGAGTACGTGGAAAATCCTCGATGAACAGGTTTTAGATTATGTATTAAATATTATGCAAAACAGGGCTTATATTGATCATACTAAAGAAATAAATTCAGTTTACGCTTTAATCCCTATAGTTGTGTATGTTTTTAATAAAAAAGACAAGAAATTAGACGAGCATGAGATAAAAATAATATTAAAATGGTTTTATTATTCGCAAATAAGATTTAGGTATATCAGCCAGTTGCCACAAAAATTAGATAAAGATATTGGAATTGTTGTCAAATCAAAAAATCCATTTGATGAGCTTATTACAATTATAGATCAAGAACGTCCTCTTAAAATAGTAAAAGAGGAATTTGTAGGAAGAGATGTTCGCCATCCATTATTTAGTTTAATGCGTTGGTATTTTAAGAGCCGAAATGCTGTATGTCTTGGGACGGGGATAGGTATTAGACAGAACATGGGTAAGAAATATTCACTAGAATATGATCATATCTTTGCATGGTCAATTTTAAGGGATGCTGGATATAATATGAATAATCGCCATAAGTATTCCCTAGCGCAAGAAATTACAAATAGAGCAATACTTACGCAGGAAGAAAACAGAAAAAAAGAAGCTAAATATGCTGATGTGTATCTAAAAAGTGTAAAGGAGAAATTTCCAGATGCATTAAGATTGCAGTCTATACCTGAAGATGAAAATCTCTGGAAGCTAGAAAACTATGAAAAGTTTATTGATAAAAGACGCGAAATGCTAGCTGACGAATTAAATGCATTTTTGAGTGGGATTACTGCAACAAAAGAAGGAAAGGCTGAAGTAACTATTGAAGATATGATTTCAGCTGGTGAAAACTCGCTAACAGAATTTAAAACGACTCTTCGTTGGGATCTGAGAGAAGGTAAAATTAATAAGAAACTTGAAGAAGTTGTTATAAAAACAATTGCTGGGTTTAATAATGCTGAGGGTGGCACGTTGATTATGGGTGTTGACGATGACTATGAAATTATTGGTCTAGATTTTGATTACAACACGCTCAGAGATGGAGATAAAGATAAGTTTGAAATTCATTTACGAAATTTAATTAATGAAGCGTATGGCGTTGAGTTCGGAGCAAACAATATATTGATTAAATTCCCTATTATCGAAGAAAAAGAAGTTTGTGTGGTAGATATTAAAAAAGGTGATAAGCCTATCTATACTAAAATGACAGATAAGAATGGGCAAAAGAGCGAAAAGTTTTATGTGCGATCCGGAAATTCTTCTCAGGAAATTTCAGGTTTAGGAGAAATTACAAGTTATATTAAGAGTAGGTTTAAAAGTTAAAAGCTTCTGGAAGCAGGTTCGATCGCTTAGCTATTCGCTTAATATAAAATAAAAGACTATTATTTCTTATTATAAGTGGAGTATTTTTTATGGCTTACTATATTAAAACCATTGTTCAAGTTTGATAAGCAAGAAATTGATAAATGGATGAAGGAAGCCAAAGAATAAAAAGTTTCCTATAAATAGTGCAAATGCGAAAGAGGATTTATGCATGACGAGCATTGTGGATGCGAGAAACATCTAAAAGAGGGATTGGTATTCTTACAGAGCGAGAACTGGGAGAAGGCTAAGGTCTGTTATGAAAAAGCCTTGGCTATACATGAAGACAATGCTGTTGCATGGGGTAATTTAGGGATCTGTTTTAATAACCTTGACGATGATAAGAGGGCTTTGGAGTGTTATAATAAAGCACTTGATTATAATCCATATCACAAGCACGCTTTAGTAAATAAAGGCAGTTTGTTAGCGAAGAAAAAACAGTTAGCCGAAGCCATTAAATGTTTCCAAAAGGCGTTGCAAGCCGATTATCAATTTGAAACTGCACGGGATAATCTGAAGAAAGCCATTGCTGAATTAGGAGTCGGACAAGAATCCCCACCAGACCCTTGGAAGATTATTAACGAGAGTGGAAAATACTTTCTTAAGGCAAAGGGTGAATTGTTGAGGACGCCAAATGGGAATATTATAGAGGCAAAGTCACCAGAGTTGTTAGAAGCTATTATCTCGGATCTTTCGGACCAAGGTGAAATTGTTATTGATCAAGGTATCCTTTTGAGTCCTCGTTGTATAAGTGCATATGTTTTGGCTTCATCCGAGATTGAATTTGCTGATAACCAAGAAGATTTAATAACGAGTTTGCCTAATTGGTTGAAGTCTGACCCTATGTTCTTGCCTACCGCCGGTCATTCTATTGTTTCAATTTATCAAGAGGAGCGGCGTGCAAAGGTTAAAGCGTTTTTTAAGGAAAGAAACATCCTGTTTAAATTAATCGAACAATATAATGATAGCGAGTGGGAAAAAGTGGTATCTGTATTTCAGAAAATTGCTGCTAATTTTACACCTTCTCAAAAATCAGCACTTGTTAATATGGCATGGCCAAATGATAAGCAATTTGTCGCTACAATCATTTATCTTCTTGGTCTCTGTGATGAACGGGAATGGGCTGAAATGGTTTTTTCTAGGACTGCAGATGCCTGCCGGATTATTGGAGAGCAACCGGTTGGCTGGATGATGTCTGTTGTTGATGAATCAAGTGACGAAGAAATCCAAGAGACCATTAATTCGATGATAAATGACTTAGAGGCGGAAGCTAAGATTGTTAAGCGATATCTAGAAATTTCCAAAAGAGTTGAATAGGGAAAACAGCGCCTGTTTAACTACTTGAAATATCTATTGAGCAACTAATTTTGAGATGAAAATATTATGGAATATAAATATCAAGGAAGTGGAGCTCGGGGACGTAGCTTAAAGATTTAAAGTTAGTTATAAAATAGATCCAATTAAAAGCAGCGGTTAGCGTTTGTATAGCGATTTAAAAAAGGATAGCATAATGTTTAAAGAAAAAATAAAGTACACAAGAGATCAGATTTATAAACAACTTGGTGGAAATAAACAAATTTATCTGCCTACCGTAAAAAACGAGGTAGTTTGTGCTTGCCTTAATCCTAAACTTAACCCAGAAGCTCCTAGAATAATCTTAGTAGGAAGTTTGTCGAGAACGAGAAAAAATGCAGATAGTTTATGTTTACAAGAAGGGGTAATACCTGTTTTTTTGAAACGACGCACTAAGGAATGGGAGTATGTGGGTGAGTGGAAAGTTAAAGGTTATTCATCAGAAAAAGCCGATATCCAGGGTTATGAAAAAACATCGGGGCGCAAGGGATTGTATAAGATAATTTTTTTAACAAAGTGTTAATTGTTATAAAAGGAGAAGGTTCTATTTAATTGACAGCTGATATGGTGAAATAGGTGTCTGTCCGTATTAAATAAAATGTAAATAAGCGTAAAAGTTCTCCCATGGGATTGAGAAAATAGCCTAGAAGGAAAAAAGGGGACGGTTCTATTTAATTGACAAGGCAAAGAAAAGATTGAAGCAGTAAAAGGGTAATTATTTTTAGGGATAGAAAAGTTTATTGAGCGAATGGAAAAAATTTTTAAGTAATTAATACTCGGGTAAAAAAGGGTAGGTCTAAGAAAAAATAGAACCGTCCTCTTTTTCCCAGATAAAGAAATTAAGGGAATTATTGCTAGGAATGGTAGTTTCGAAAAATTATGTTATGATTTGATAGATACTGCTAAGGCAGCAGGTGGTAAAGATAGTATAACAGTCATAGCTGTAAAGGTGGGGAGAGCATGAGTTTGGAAAAAACATTTTGTGTTTTAGTATTGTCCGGACCATTAAAGAGCCAAAGGTTTTATGTTAAAAGTAATGTTCCGGTTTTAATTGGGAAAATCGATTATGCTGTAATTAAAATTGATCTTGATGAGTTTTGCTCGAGAAAACACGCAGCTATTTATTTCAATAAAGAAGAGTGTGTTTTAGAAGATCTTGGCAGTACTAATGGGACTTTCTTAAACGATGTCCGTATTAATGGGAAGGTGAAGTTAAAGAATAAAGATATTGTGCGTGTAGGTAGCACGAATATGCAGATAGTGATTAGTAATGATCAAGAAAGTGCAGAGAACGATTGTTTTAAAAAAAAACAGACCTTAATTAAAAAAGGGGGAGTAATCGGTGGATTTCTTGAAGTAATTGATATGTGTGAGGGGGGGATTGGGGTTGTTTATGTCTGCCTTGATCGCAAGCATTCGGCTCTTTTTGCTCTGAAAACATTTAAAACAGAGCTTTCCATTTCAGAAACCCAGGAGGCGCTATTTAAGAAAGAAGCTTTGGTTTGGATAAGATTGGGGAAGCATCCATACATTGTTCAGGCTATTTCTGTGGAGAATTTTGAGTTAAGGATTTACATAGTTCTAGAGTTTATCGCCCCTGATAAAGATGGTAGAAATACTTTAAGACATTATTTAGGATGTCTATCATTGCCAGAAATACTTAAATTTTCTATACAGTTTTGTGATGGAATGGAATATGCATACTCTAAGGGAATTGATGCTCACAGAGATATAAAACCAGATAACATAATGGTAGAAGCTGGCATGATAATTAAGATAACTGATTTTGGGATAGCGAAGTCTCTTCAGGTATTAAATAAGGAAGCGGATACCCATAATACAGATTTATCTCAAGATCTGCGTGTATTTGAAACTAAAATAGGTAAGATCTGTGGGACTTTGCCTTATATGGCGCCAGAACAATTTGAGGCGAAAGTTGATAAAAGAAGTGATATCTATGCTTTTGGTGTTGTTCTCTTTCAGATGGCTATTGGAGGGCAACTTCCTTTTGTTGGAAAAGATTTTGACGAATATGAGAAATTTCATAAGGAAGCTAAATTACCAAAAGTGGATTCGCCATTATTTCCGATTATCCGTAAGTGCTTAGAAAAAAAACCGGATAATCGCTACCAGGATTTTTTAGAAATAAGAGAAGCGTTAAATGATATCCTCGTTCAAGAAGGGTATGCAAAAGTGAGTGCATCAGTTAGTTCAGATTTAGACTATAGAGATTTAACAAATAAGGGAGATTCGCTAGATAGTCTTGGTCAGTACGAAGAAGCAATAAAAAATTATGAAAGAGCGCTTGAGATTAATCCGGAATATGCAAGAGCATGGTTGAATAAAGGGAGTGCTTTGGGAAGACTTGGGGAATTCAATGAGGCATTTGCATGTTTTGATAAAGCTATAGAAATTTATCCTTTAGGATACGAGAATTGGTATATAAAGGGCCAATGGTTATTAAGATTAGAAAGAAATTCTGAAGCATTGGAGTGCTTTGATAAGGCGCTAGAAATAAATCCAGATTATGCTGCTGCATGGGATGACAAGGGAGCGGTACTATGGAAATCGGGTAAACCGCAAGATGCGATTATGTGCTATGATAAAGCGATACAGATAAATCCTCAAAATGCACTTGCATGGCTTCAAAAAGGAAGGATATTAAGTGAACTTAAAGTGCGTCCATGGGTTTTTGAAGTGCTGCGTTGCATAGATAAAGCGTTAGAAATAAATTCTGAGTATATACAAAAGAAATTTCCGGATGTTTGGCTTCTAAAAGGTTCATTATTAAAGAGTATCGGAAAGCAGAAAGAAGCGATAAGCTGTCTTGATAGAGGTCTTAAATATAGTGATGATATCAATTTGTACATGATAAAAGGGGATATTCTAAAAAGGTTAGGAAGATATAATGAAGCAATTTTGTGTTATGATAAAGTACTTGAAAAAAACACTAAATCAATAGAGGGATGGCATAATAAGGGAGCTGCTTTAATGGCAATCAATAAATTTATTGAAGCATTGGATTGCCTTAATAATGCATTGGAGTTGGATCCCACAAATATTGAGCAATGTAATGATAAAGGTGTAATCTTGATAAATCTTGGAAAGTTTGAAGAAGCCATAACATGTTTTGATTATTCCCTTAAAATGGATAAAAAAAATTCTAGGGCATGGGGTTTAAAAGGTCTTGTGCTATTAACAACTACATCGTTGTTGCCAAAAGATAAACAGGAGAGTTCGTATAAGAAGGTATTGCAATATTTAGAAGAGGGTCTTCAGATAATCCCGAATGACGAAGTCCTTAACAAAATGAAAAAAGAAATATTGAACGGATTAAGAAATAATCAGTACCCCTAAACCCTGGATTTGAAACGATTTTTCCAGTATAAGTTTATGAATAAAGAAATATAAATAGTTTCTATTTGGATATCAAAAATAAAGATAATTGATAAGGCCATTCAAATAGCTGTCATAGCTCATGCTGGACAGGTCCGAAAGGGCGATGGGTTGTCGTATATAATCTGCCCCATATCTGTGCAGCAAAATTATCCAGATTTGGGTTTTTTGATTACATTGTTGCAGCTGGATATGTTCATGATGTTCTAGAGGATATAAATTTTACTCCACATAAGCTCAAAAAGGAATTAGGATCTAAAGTTTTTGATATTGTTGGCGGTGACAAATAATGATTCTTTAAATGATAAGCCGCTCTATGTTGGTCGGACAAACAATCTAAGAGGCGACTACGTAATCATACGCGGCCTTCTCACGATATGGCGACATTTGCTTTTCTTTTGGCACGGCATGCTACTAATCGGCTATTGGGATTTCGAAAAGACCTATTAAAGAATGATACTATTTTTAGAAAAGCATTTGATGCCGAACGAGAGCGCATCAAGATAATTGCTGTTTGGTTTGTTAAAGAGAAAGAACCGGTTGGGCAGGCGTTATTAGAAATTTACGCGGCATACGTGTCCAAGGCAAAATATAATGATTTTGATACGCACTAACAGAAACGAACACAGACAATGATTATTACCGAATTCAATAATAGTTGGGAGAAGCAAAACGGTTTTAAAGGAGAATAATTAATTATGAGTAATAAAGTGTTTGCAAGAGCTTTAAATTATATTGATGATCTCAGGAACAGGGGTAAGCTAAGCTTTCTTCGAAACAAAAATTTGATTGGCACTGATATTGATATACAATTTCGAGGTGATTATCTTAATCTTTACTATAAGGGTGCCAGTTTACTTAAATTCAAATGGCTTTCTAAGAATACTTATGAGATTACTATAAGCAAGAAATATTTAGAGCCTAGTAAGATAGCATGGTTACAGGACAAAAATAGATTAAACGATAATTCCCTAAAGCCTATTAGGAAGAATTTTAAGCAAATTGTTGCGCAACTAAAAAGAAATATTAGGTATTTGGGAAAGGGAAAAGAAAACGCTTTTGAACAGATATTTATTGAGAATAATTGCAATGTTAGGAATAGGCCTTCTTTTATAGTTATAGATCGGCAAGTAGTAATTCCTGGCTCTAAGGATCGGCTTGATCTTGTTGCGATATCAAAGATTGACGGGGTTAACGAATATCGCTTGAATTTGATTGAATTAAAATACGGAGAAGATAAACGGATACCAAAAGTGCATGATGAACAACTTGAAAAGTATCATCTAAGATTTAAGAATGATTATCCTAATATTGCCAAACAATATCAGGCAATCATCAGGCAGAAAATGAGCATTGGCTTATTGCCTTATCTTACTCAAGATATATCCATTTCCAAGGATTCAAGTACAATGAAGAAAATCGCTGTTTTTGGTAATATTAGAGATGATCATCGTTTCGTTGAACAGGCGAGGAGTCAGTTTGATGAAAATACTTTTTATGTTATTCAAAATAATATTTTAGAAGAGAGTAAAATGAAAAAATGCAATTAATCATTCATCGAGGCACATATCAAATCGGCGGCAGTTGTGTCGAGGTTCAAACAGCCGATACTAGAATTCTTCTCGACTTTGGAATGCCGCTATATGATTCAACTGGTTCTGATTTTAATGAACGCAACATTGAAGGCAAATCAGTTGAAAAGCTTATCAAAGAAAATGTTTTGTTTGATATCAAAGGATTGTATAGAAATTCTACTCCTTCAATAGACGCCGTGCTTATTTCCCACTCTCATAAAGATCATTACGGTTTTCTACCCTATATTAATCCTAAAATACCCATTTATTTAAGTAAAGGTGCTTATGAACTAGTCAATGCGCTTAATGTGTTCTTGCCGGAGTCTAAGAGGACTAATATTAATAACCCAATTTTTTTGCGGCACAATCGACTTCTTAAAATAGGCGGCTTCCAGATTAAACCATATTTGGTGGATCATTCAGGATTTGATGCCATGGGATTTTTAATAACAGAAGTCCCAACAGGTAAAACAATTCTTTATACTGGGGACTTCCGTGCCGGAGGCTGGACCAAGAAAAGATTTGATGATTTTATAAAAAATCCGCCTAAAAGTGTTGACTGTTTATTGATGGAAGGCACTATGCTTGCCAGAGAAGGTGGTAAGTATCCGGGTGAAACGGCAGTTGTCCAGGGAGTTGTTGCTGTAATCAAAGAAAGTGCAAATGCAGTTATTCCAGTATATTGCTCTGGGCAGAATATTGATCGTATAGTTTCATTGTATAAGGCTGCACTTAAAACAAAGTCAATTCTTGTTGTGGATCCATACACTGCGTATATGTTAAAAGTAGCAGGCAAAATATCAAAGCATATTCCACAGATTGAATGGGATAATATTCGAGTATTTCTGGCTAATTATGGCAAGGGAGATATTTATATTAATAAGATCTCAAAGACTAAAGACAATCAGATGATGATTAGTCTTGGCAGAAAAAAGATAAAAGCTTTTGATTTTGCCAATCTTAAGCAAAAAGTATTACTTTTAATGCGCAACACTATGATCCCAGTAGTAGAGAATATTCCCCAAATTCAAGGCTCAACAATCATCTATTCCCAATGGGAAGGTTATATAAAAAAAGATACAGTTGATGCAAAGAAGTTCTGGAGCTTTGTTAAACGCAATAAATTGAAAGTAGAACATATCCATACAAGTGGCCATGCTACGCTTGATAAGCTCAAAGAGTTTGCTAGTAAGGTGAATGCGCGACAAATTGTTCCAATCCATACGGAATACCCTGAAAGATTTAAAGATCATTTTGGGCCTAATGTAGTTCGCTATAAAGATGGGCAGAGTTTTGAGGTGTAAGATTTAGTTTGTGGATATCTGAAGATGCTTTTTAATAATCCTTATTTATAAGAATATTACAATGACTTGCTATATGTCAAATCTTATGGCATATAAGGAGTTGGAATATAAAATAAGGAGGATATTTTGGGTAAGAAATTAACATTGAATGAATGGCTTGGAGAGTTAAGAGGGCAATTTGATGAAGAGGATTTTTGTAAAATAGTGGATAAAGCGACAGTTAAGGTTCAACTAAATTATGCGCATGGGAAGTCGATAAACGACCTATTTTTCACATATGAAAGAAAAGATGCTCCAGACGTAACAGGTCTTAAAATAAAGGATATTAGTGTTTGATAAATGGAGTTAGATCAGAACTATTGACTTAAATGCCGGGGAATCTTAAAACTTGACACTTTCCGAATGGAGGAGTAAACTTAAAATATAGTTACAAAGTCCCGAGTTAAGAAGGAATAAATCCCGGACTCTAAAAAAGTAAAACCTTCGCCAAGAAAAGGCGAGGGTTTTTTTATTTTTAAAGGGAGATGGATATGATATCAAAAGAACAAGCCATAAAAGCTGCGCGTGAATTGCAAAAAGGCAAATTAAAAATATTTAAAGTTGTGGATGTTCCGCCTGAAGGTCTTTATGGGGC
>JAHITE010000013.1 GCA_018817585.1 Candidatus Omnitrophota bacterium | reverse complement strand
GGCAAAATTTTTAATTTTGTCTTTCTAAACAAGTTTTATCTTCCAGATAAAATAACCCCAATCCAATGCGAGTTGGAAACGGTAAAGTGCCTAAGGTGTAGTCAAGTAGAGACTTGACCCCCAAATCCGCAATCCAATGCGAGTTGGAAACGGTAAAGTGCCTAAGGTGTAGTCAAGTAGAGACTTGACCCCCAAATCTGACCCGAACCGTTGTATATTTTTCCTAAACGCTATTTTTTTACGCTTTCGATCAGCCAAATACCGATGAATAAAAAGATGATATTGGTCAGCCAGGCAGATAACAGCGGTGAGAGCACGCCGATTTTTCCCAAGGAAAGACAGAGCGCGTTGCTGCCCCAATAACTGAAGCTAATGATAATGCTCAGGGCAATTCCTAAAAACAAATTTCCGCTTCTTGCCCGGGTCAAGGTAAAAGGCACAGCAAAGAAAATTATGATAAAATTAGCTAAAGGAAATGCCAGTTTATTATAAAAAATTACCATTTCTTTATGCGCTTTGAATCCGCTGGCTTTTAGTCTGCGGATATATTTTTTAAGCTGCCAATAACTCATTAAATCCGGCTGGAGATCAGAACGGGCGAAATCACGCGGTTTTTCGTCGATAAATTCGACTCTTTCCTCGAAATGTTCGGCTTCGGATTTAGCTTTACCGTTTTCATACTCTGTGATAATACAGTCATAAAAAATCCAGAAACCTTCAACCCATTGCGCTTTTTTTGCGACTAATTGGCGGGAAAGCTGATTTTTATTATTATTCTCAGAGATAGTGATATTGCTCATTTGCTGTCTCTTGGTATCATAGCTATTAATAATGAATATCCGGTTTTTTGAACCATAGAGAGTGAGGTCATTCATTATATGGTTCTTTTCCTGATTTGCCGCGGGTTTAAAATACTGCTCTTTCAGGCTGATTGAATGCAGGTAAGAATCAGGTTTGATTAATTCATTTACGCCAAAACTTAAAGCGCTCATCAGGATGCCAAAACCTAAAAATATCCAAATAATACTCCAAAGATTTACGCCAATCGCTTTGATCGCCATGATTTCATTGTGGCGATTTAAAGTGCTGAGCGTAAAAATAGTGGCTAAAATTATAATAATCGGAGATATATTCACAAAAATAAACGGGGTCATTGAAAAATAGTAATCGCAAAGCACAAACATCGGTACTTTGGCTTTAACCACTTCGTCCAAGTGATCGAATAAATCAATGATCCAGGAAAGGGAAATAAATAAAACAAAACAGGCGATAAGCGGTTTTAAAAATTCTCCTAAAATGTATTCGCGTATAATTCGCATAAGATTATTCTTCCAGTACTTTAAAACATAAAAATAAGCCGATTGCCAGGAAAAATAAATTCGGCAGCCAAACACCCAAGGCTGGGGAAATATTATTTCTCAAAGCAAGGCTTTCGCCAATGGCCATTAAAAAATAGTAAACAAGGCATATTACCACACTCAAAGAAAACCCCAAAGATCTTCCCCTGCTGCGTACTCTGATTGCTAAAGGCATAGCAATTAAAATAAAAATTATACTGCTGAACGCCAGGGAATACTTGCGGTATAAACCAACTAAAAGCGGCCGTTCATCAACATTTAGCGTTTTCATTATATCAATTTCTTTTTCCAATTCTTTAATTGTCATGTCCGAAACTTTTTTATCGAGTTTCAGCGCGTTGCTTTTATCTTTTAAGTCTAAACTGAGCTGGTATTTTTTAAAATTAACTTTATAAAAAATATTAGGATCATCAAAGTTCGGCTCATCAGCTGAACCACTATAGAGAATCAGTTTTATCATTCCTTTTTCCGGAATGGAAATGAATTCGCCTTTTTTCGCGATAATTGTTCGGGTTGGTTTATCAGTTTGCGGCTGAAAAATCCGCACATCTTCTAAATAATTGCCTTTAATTTTATAAATAAACATAATATGGTCGCGAAACGCTTTGATAAATGTTTTTTCTTCAATATAAGCCGTGGGATTTTTAATTCCGATTTCCTGTAAAGTCGTGCGCATCAGATAATGAGCGCGGGGAATAAGCGCGTCATTAAAATACAGGCAAAGCAGGCTAAACATCATCCCGGCTAAAAGAATAACCGAAAGTAACGGATACAAACTTATTCCGCTGGAACGAATGGCTGTGATCTCATTATCATAAGCCATTTGTCCAAAACAAAGTAAAGTAGCACTGAGAATTGATATCGGAATGGAAAAAATCAATAAGCTGGGCAGCATGTAGATAAACAGCTTGCTGACAATAGCAATCCCCACGCCTTTAGCCACGACCATTTCTACTAGCTTTACAATATTACCGACAAGCAATAAAAAACTTATGATAAATATTGAAAGGGAAAAAAGAGAAAACCATTCTTTTGTAACATGATTTCTTAAAATGCTCATAAATAAAATTCTGTTGGTGATTAATTATTAAAAAAATAAAAATTATCTCGCGATTGTTAAACAAGTAACCTTTTTTGCTCCTGATTGTTTTAGTACCCTGGCGCATTCATTCAGCGTAGAACCAGTGGTGAATATGTCATCAACTAATAAAATACGTTTATTTTTGAATTCGCCGGGTTGTTTACAGCTAAATGCTCCAGTAGTATTCAGCTGTCTTTGCTTGGCAGTTAAAGTAACCTGCGAAACAGTTTTCTTTATTCGACAAAGATTGTTGAATGAATTTTCAATCTTAAAAAAACTACTTATTTTGGCAGCGATTAGTTCTGACTGATTAAATCCGCGTTCCCGCAGCTTATGCCTGTGCAAGGGAACAGCTGTAATTAAATCAATATTTTCCGGGCAAAAGTTTGCCTGCAAAAACCGAATCAAAATATCACTGAGAATGTTTTTAGTTTTTCTTTTGCGTTTATATTTAAATAAATGGATACAATGTTTAAGCATTCCTTTATACTTGCAGGCGCTCAAAACCTGATCAAAATAATACTGCTTATTCGCGCATTTACCGCAGCCATTATATCTGATTTGCGATATTTGATCCAAGCTGGTTCCGCATTTTAAGCAGAACGGCACTTTTATTGGTTTTATCTCAGCCGCGCAGACAGCACAGATATTATAATCATGGCTGGTATATAGCTTAGAGCGGCAAAATACACATAACCTAGGGTAGATTAAATCAAATACCCCGCGCGTAATTTGCTTTATCCTAAGAAATGAATTTAAGGTTTTAGGATCTTTTCGCATTTTAGCTGTTAACCGATATTATAAATCCAGAGTCTATAATATACCATAAATCTATGAATTATTCAAAGAAATAGCTAAAGAAACAGTTATGAATGATGAGTTATGAATTATATAGATATAAAAGCTATAAATTTGAATTAAAATTGCAAAAATGGTAAATGTTCTGCCGAAAAGCACTGTTGCCGTATAATTTTGTATACATTTTAACTTGTAATTCATAACTATTAACTGTTTTTTAGAAGCTCGGTTCAATGCAGAAAGTTTTGAATTTCATAGAGCGTTTTAAGCCGCCGATAGTAAACATCAGGTTTGTTAAATATTTCATTTTACACCAGGTGAAAAAATGCTTGTAGGGTTTCATCTGAAAACAGAAATCAAAATAGCGGCGCATAGAGTATAAAGTTAGTACAGAAAAAACAAATAGTAAACTACTGTTCAGGCTATTAACTCTTCCCATGATCATTGAAATCGCGCTGAGCAAGGCGAGCAGGCCGGTCAGATGCATGATTTGGAAATAGCCAACATAGATAAAACCTTTGATTGGGCTGGGAAAGCTGAGCATCGGGATTTTCGGCCAGGAACCAAAGATTTGAAACACAATATCCAGTTTATTGCAGGCATGCTTGGCTAAAAGCGCGGGATGAGCCATCCCATAGGTTACCCAAACTTTTTTTAATGCCGCGAAATCCGAGCGGTGCATATGATCAACTTTAGCATTAGGTTCAAAATATAGTTTCCAGCCGTACTGCTGAATTTGCAGGCCAAAGTCCATGTCTTCACCGGTTTTTTCATCCCAGAAACGGGCATGAGCCTGGTCAATTGCCTGTTTGCGAAAAGCCACATTGGCGGTAACAAAAAAATAAGCTTGATGACCGGCGATCTGAGTCGGCGATTTATCAGTCAATGCTGGAAAATACCCCTGCTTAATCGTATATCCGTATCTCGGGGCAACCATGTTGAAGCGAAAATGCTGACAATAGAGTTCCGTTAAATTATCCGGATCAACGACTAAAGTGTAAATTTCTCCGCCGACAATCCCGATCTTCGGATCTTGGGCAAAGATTTTCAGCATATCAGTGATCCAGGTTTCACAAGGAGCGCAATCTCCGTCAGTAAAAAAAATAAATTCACTGGTGACTATATCCAGGATTTTATTTCGGGCATAGCCCGGAGACTGGCAATTGGCTATCTCAACTAATTTTATGAACGGGTATTGAGACTGCCATTTCTTAATAATGTTAAGAGTTTGGTCATTACTGCCGCCGTCGCCAATTATAATTTCCATTTTATCCCGCGGATATTCGACTTTTAGCAGATATTCAAAAGTTTTATCCAAGGTTCTCTGCGCGTTTTTCACGGGAATGATTATGGACACAAATGGTGTTTTTTTCACATTTACTCCTTAATTTAAGAAAATTTTTGTTGGGTTATTATATTCTAATAGTCGGAAATATGTCAATCATTATAGTATATCTTCTATTTTCTTTTTTGTTTTGAGTCAACGAATACTTTAAAATTTTCTTTCGGTAACATTTAATGTGAGTCAATGCGCAATTCGCGGGCCCGTTGCGAAAATATGGAAATAGGGTATACTTATTAAGCGTTTTAAATTGTTTTGAAAACAAAAATTTTATCGGAAGACAAAACTAACGGACAGGTAACATTTCTGGTAATAGATAAAAATAGTAATAAATGTCTAAAGTCAAGGTGACCCCACCCTTTGGCGAGGGCAAACAATTTTATAGGATTGGGATGAAGAAAAAAACAGGAAGATATTTAACGTGTTTATTTGTTATGTGTTTGCTCAGCAGCGTGGCTTGTTTCGCGGGCGAGGATAAGCTTGCTCCGAATGTTATTATTGGCAACGCTGAATTAATGGATAGTTTTAATGCGCTTTGTCTTGAAAACAGCTTAATGGTTGAGGCCTATAGTCATTATATCAGAGATGAATATTCAATGGCTAATAAGAGTTGCGGGAAAGTTATAGAGCGGAATCCGGGTAATAGAGAGGCATTATGGTTATTGGGCAGAATAAATATGAATCAGAATCGGTATGACGGCGCGGTTGAATATTTTAAGCGGGCATACCTTGCCGGTAAGCGCGAAGTGTTATTTGAACTGGAAATGCTCGCGGCATATACAAATATAATAAATGAGCTTATTGATAAAAATGATGATCTTCGGACAATAGGAATTTATAAAGAATTGGTGTCATTGAATATTGATTATGATAAAACCGTTGATATGGGATTAGCGATTATCGTGAAATGGCCCGAAAACCCCATGGCGTCCTATCTGCTGGGGGTTGTTTTTAAAGAAAAAGAGTTTTTGTCAATGACAATCACTTATTTTAGAACAGCTTACCTGGCGGGATTAAGAGAGCGCTGGTTTATAGAGGAAATGCTGAATGTTTTTAGAGACAGAATTAAGACGCAGATATCAGTCGGGAATATTCTGGACGCTCAGTTGATAATTATGGACTTGCTGGTTAAGGCGGATCGGGACGTGTTCCTGAATGCCTATCTAAATTCTTTTCTTTTTAATGAACTGATTCCGTTATTATCCAGTAATCTTGAAACTAATACCAATCCTTTTGTTTATTTTCAGATGGGGAATATCTACGCGATAACGGGAGATATTGATCTGGCTTTGAAAAACTATGGTCTGGCCGCGGCCTTTGGCCCGCGAAACCATATTTTCGGATATTTTGGATTGTTGAGCGAGTATATATTTTTAGCTCAGGAAATATTGGATTCCTATCCGGGCAGTCCGGGAAAAATGCCGCGATCAGAATATGAAAAAACTTGGATTGATTACTCTGCGCAATTGGAGAAATATGAGATTTTATTTGAGATGATTAAGGGTTTTGGTTTGAACGCGGAAGATAATATTTATGCCGAAGGTTTAAAAAGGATTTCGTTCGGAGAGTTTGTACAGGAAAGACTTCTTAAAATTGTTCTTTTTAGAGAACAATCCTTACGCGAGTTTTTTCTGAGTGAGGTCAATGTGGTGGGTGAAGAAATATTCGGAGCGCCGATGTTTACTCCTGAGGAAATATCTGGTCAAGGTAACTATCAAAAAGAATTTGGTTTTGAAATCCAAATTGAACAGGCTGTTTAAACCGGCTGACAGTGAAAATAGGGGGGCAATCTGTCAAGGTTTAACCCTGCCCTCACTAATTAGTTGACAGGGGGGGCAAGGGAGTCGTATAATTAGAATAAAGAGAGGTTCAGGGATGGACAATAATAATAAAATATTTAAGATTACACTGCTTGTTTCGCTATGTCTGCATGCTTTAATTTTGTTTCCTATGCCCAAATTCCAAAAAAAGAAACCAGAGGTTATTGAGCCGGTTTTCTTTAATTACTTGGCTGTGAATATTCCTCAGCCGAAAAATAATATTAAAGATTTAAATAAAGCAAATATTCATCAGAAACAAAGAAAAAAAATAGCTAAAAAAACATATCGCACGATTAAATCAAATAAGAAAACTCAAAAACCGGCAAGTAAAATTGAAGAAAATCCTGAGCCGCTGGCAAATACTCCGGCGGTAGAACCAGAACCTAAAAAAGAAATCCTGACCAAACAAAGTCCGGTCCTGCCAAAAAAGGATGAGGATTTAAGCAAAGATAAATACTATATTTCCTATTATCGGTTGATTAATGAACTGTTGCGCGATTCGGTTATTTATCCAGATGATTTTTCTGAAGGAGAGATCGCGTTAACTTTTGTCTTAAATGCTGATGGTAGTCTGGTTAATGTTGATGTGCTGCAGGATACTTCTTATAATAATAATTCTTTGCGCGAAACCGCCAAGCAGATTGTGAAAAACGCTTCGCCATTCCCGCCTTTTCCCAAAGAGCTTCGTCAGAACCAATTAACATTTAATGTTGTTTTTTGTTTTCGTGAAAGAAGCTGATCCTATATTGCTCCGCAAGGTCACTTGGTCACAAAGTCACAAGTTAAAAGCTAAAAACCAATAATTAATAATTCATAACTATTCATTAAAAAAATGTATAAACAAAGACAATACAGAGTTTCCGTTCACAATAAAGATCTGATCTCTTTTAAAATCGAGCATTTTGAAAGTGATTTATTAATCTGCGCTGAAAAAAATATTGAATCTCAGGCAAAACAAGCATTAGTGTTTTATCATCAGCAGGTGCAAGAATATGTTCAGGGAAATCCGCTGTTTGGCCATAGTCTTGTGCCTTTGTCTTTAGATAAAAAAGCGCCTTTAATAATTCGACAAATGTATCAGGCGGCAAAAAAAGCAAAAGTCGGTCCTATGGCCACGGTTGCCGGAGCAATTGCCCAGTCAGTAGGCCAAGAGCTGATAAAGTTAAGCCCCCAGATTATCGTAGAAAACGGCGGAGATATTTTTATTTGCACCCAATATCCGCGAAAAATCGGGATTTTTGCCGGAATCGGCTGTGTTTATAATCAGCTTGTTTTTAATATCGCGTCGCGGCAAACGCCTTGCGGTATTTGCGCTTCCAGCGGTACTTTCGGACACTCTTTAAGCCTGGGCAATTCAAGTGCTACTATAGTAATTGCAGATAGTTGCGCTGTTGCTGACGGATTTGCTACAGCAATCGGAAATCTGATAAAAAGCGATGATGATCTTGAAAAAGCTGTTAAAATCGCCAAAAAGCAGGCATTGATCAAAGGGTTAATTGTAATAACATCTTCTAAATTAACAGCTTATGGGGATGTTGAATTTGATGTTCTTGACAATAAAACCTAAGGCTGTTATAATTATATAACTTTGCAATAAGCAAAACTAAATATTTGAAATTTAAATGATTAGCTACTTTTTAAAAAAAATATAGAGAGGGTGATATAGATTGGCTAAAGTTAGAGTTGGAAAAGGAGAAGCTCTGGAAAAAGCTTTACGTATTTTTAAGAAAAAGCTTGATAGAGAAGGTACTTTAAAAGAAATGAGAGCTAAAAAGCATTACGAAAAACCCAGTGAGAAAAAGAAAAGAAAAGCGAAAAACGCGCGAATTGGCCGTCGTTAACAAAGAATAAACTTATGTATAAATCCAAATTGTTTTTGTTATTTTTGCTTTTTAGTATATTTACAATAGTTATGTTTGATCAAACATCTGCGCGGGCAGCTGAGGTTAATATTCAGCTGCCTGCTTTGCATATTCAGGAAAAAATCCTGAAAAACGGGATAACCCTTCTTGTGCAGGAAAATCCGGATCAGGATTTAGCGGCTTTTGAAATTATTGTGAAAACCGGCAGTCTTTATGAAACAGATCTCCAAGGTTCGGGCATTGCCCATCTGGTTGAACATATGCTGTTTAAAGGAACTCAAAGCCGCCCGGCAGGAGAAATCGAAGATCAGGTTAAATTTCTTGGCGGGACAATGAATGGTTATACCTCACATCAATTTACCGGCTATACTTTGGTTGTTCCGGCAAAAAATACGCAGGCGGCTATAGATATATTGAGTGATATGCTTAAAAATCCTTTATTTGACGCGCAGGAACTGAGTAAAGAAAAAAATGTAATCCTTAGTGAAATCAGAATGAATCAAGATGATCCGGAGAGATTGTTAAGCAGAAAATTCTGGGAGTACGCATATAATATCGCGCCTTATAATCTGCCGGTTATTGGGATTGAACCTTTATTTAACAGCTTGGAACGTCAGGATTTAGTGAATTTTTATAATAAATGGTATATGCCGAATAATCTGATCATCGCGGTTTCCGGGGCAGTGCAGACCGCGGAAATCGAGCAAAACCTAAAAAATGCTTTTAGTGATTTCGCGATAAAGCCTTACCCTCAGATCGCTTTGCCGGCAATTGCTCCTTATAAAGGAATTAAATCGCGGATTATTCCGTTTGATGTTAATGTCGCGCAAATGATTCTCGGCTTTCCCAGTGTGGTTTTGACTGATCCGGACAGCGCGGCTTTGGATATTATTGCCACAATTCTCGGACAGGGCAATAGTAGTTTATTGCATAAGCGTTTGCTCAGAGAAAAAAAATTGGTTTATTCTGTAGGGGCATTTAATTATACGCCGGGCTTTCGAGGAATATTCGCGATCAGCTGCATGCTGGACAAAGAGAATAAACAAAAAGTTTTAAATATGCTGTTTGAAGAATTTGACAAACTGAAAAACAAAAAAATCTCAATCCAAGAAATTGAAAAAGCCAAGAATTTATATCTGAATGATTATTTTCTCAATCAGCAGTCAGTGCAAGCGCAGGCAAGTAGTCTGGCCACTGATTTTGCTTATACCGCGGATATTAATTATACCCGTAATTATCTTAGTCAATTATCCGCGGTTTCTGTAGAAGATATTCAGCGCTGCGCGAAAAAATATTTAAACCAGGAAAATTATGTATTAGTAATGCTTGAGCCTTTATCCGCTGATAATCCGCAGGCACAACAAACACTTAAACCAGAAGCCGAAATCAAAGAAATAACTTTTCCTAATGGATTGCGCCTGATTTTAAAACCTAATCCGCGGCAGCCGATTGTCAGTCTGGGGTTGTGTGCCAATGGCGGAACACGTTGGGAAACTGATCAGGATAATGGTTTGTTTAATCTGATCAGCAATTTAATGACTAAAGGCACAAAAAAAAGAAGCGCTGAGGATATTGCCCAGACAGTGGAGAACTTAGGCGCTTCTGTCCGCGGATTTTCCGGATATAACAGTTTTGGTTTGCAATTTGATTGCTTGAGCAAGGATCTTAGCGCGGGGATTGAGCTTTTTTCAGATATGATTCTTGATTCCAGTTTTCCGGAAAAAGAAATCGAAATCGTTAAAAAAATAGTGCTAAAAGAAATCGCGATTCAAGATGATGATATTTTTAGCAATAGTTTTAATCTGAGCAGACAGGCATTGTTTAACAGTTATCCTTATCGTCTGAATAAAATCGGCAATGCTCAAGCGGTAGAGCATCTTGACCGGCAAATCCTGCTGGCTAAAAAAAATGCTTTTCTGATTCCCGAGAACATGGTGATCACTGTTTTTGGTGATTTTGATCAAACTAAAGTTACTGAATTAGTGGAACAAAAAATAAGCAAATTGCTTAAATCCGGACAATTACCCGCGGCCCCGCTGTTTAATGAACCGGAAAAAACCGCGCAGAAAACAGTTGGAAATAAACGCGATAAACAGCAGGCAGTTTTCGTTCTGGCATTTCCCGGATGCGATATTTACAGCCCGGATAGGCAGGGTTTGGAATTTTTAAATGATCTGTTGATCAGCTCCGGGTCAATTCTCTATAAACGGATCAGAGAAAAAGCCGGGATGTCTTATACCATGGGCGGATCTTCGATCTCCGGCTTAGATACGGGATTTTTTTATCTGTATGTGGCGACAACCGCGGAATCATTGGACGCGGTTAAATCAGTTATTATCGAGGAAATAAACAAAGCCAAGAATGAATTGTTCGCGGCGGGTATAATCGAGGCGACAAAAAATTATTTTATTGGTATGAGTAAACTTAGCAGGCAGGCCAATTCAAGCTTGGGGTTTCTTGTGGGATTAGATGTGCTTTATGGACTGGGTGCTGAATATTATCAGCAGCTGGATCAGCGAGTTAATGCTTTAACCGCGGAACAGATTCAAATGACTGCCAAAAAATATTTAGATTGGGATAAAAGCGTCATAGTAATAACAAAGGATAATTTTAATGATTAGTGTTTCTACGGCATGGAATTCAACGAACAATGATAATGGTGATTCAATTGTTGATCAGATATTGGAATTGGGAACTAGGAATATAGAGCTGGGATTTTCGATAAATGAGCAGATGCTGCAGTCAATTATAAAGCGTGCGCAGAATCAAGAGATTAAAATCAGCAGTGTGCATAATTTTTGTCCGGTATTACCAGGATATAGAGCGGGTAGATTTACCCCGGATTTTTTCTCTTTATCATCGCCGGATACGGAGCAAAGAGATAAGGCAGTTTTTCTGACCCTGCGCTCTCTGGATACAACCAAGCAGGTTGGGGCAAAAAATCTTGTTGTCCATGCCGGACGGGTGGAGATGGAGCAAAGAACTAAGGAATTGATCTGGCTGTATAATTCCGGGCAAAGGCATTCAGAGCAATATGAACGAGTCCTTGGGGAAATTAAACTAGAACGTGAGCAAAAAAAACAGCCTTATTTAGAGGCAATTATTAAAAGTTTAGATAAGATTATCAGTTATGCCGCGGATTTGGATTTAAATGTTTGTCTCGAAAACCGGTTTTATCAGCGGGAAATCCCTAGCTTTGGGGAGTTTAAGCTTTTATTCGAGCATTTTGCTAAAGCGGAAAATCTGTTTTACTGGTATGATCTTGGGCATGCTCAAGTCGGCGAAAATTTGGGATTCGCGAAAAATCTGGATTTTTTAAAAGCTTATGGCGATAAAATGGCGGGCATGCATTTGCATGATGTTCGGGGAACTCATGATCACCAGATTCCGGGTTTGGGGGATTTTGATTTTACAGTCTTGAAACCTTTTATAAAAAAGCATACAATAAAAGTACTGGAAGTTCATCAGCCAGCTACTCGGGATCAATTAAAAGCAGGGATTGCTTATCTGAAGGAAATCGGAATTCTTAATTAACTGGAGTGAATTGATGTTATGAACAGACAATCGGTTTGGGCTGGGCCTCAAAAATTCTATTCCGATGATAAAAAAATATTATTAAAATACATGGAAAAAAATGTGGAT
>JAHITE010000012.1 GCA_018817585.1 Candidatus Omnitrophota bacterium | reverse complement strand
TACCGCAAGGGCAAAGATTATGATCTTGTCGCGTTTAATAACCTCTGGCTGCAAATGACCCAGGGGGATATTAGAACCCAGGCAGCGGGAACTTTAAGAATGTGGGCAAAGTATTTAAAAGAACAAAAAGCATACAAGGTGAAGGTTAATGCGGCAATTAAGACCTTTGTTAGTAATTTGCAGGAAAAGGATATCCAGGAAATATTATATGACGGAGCAGGTAATGTTTCCCCTTTTTGGTTTGGGCAAGATTGGCCGCAAAAAGAAGCAACAGCCCCGGGGCTGAAACCTTTTTATCAAGCATTAAAATATAATAATGAACAAGGATATATTTACTTTGCAGGAATAGATATTGTTAGTTACATAGAAGAAGTGCTTAAAAATAAAATAGGTAATCATGATATTCTTAAACTTTTTAATGAAACCAATGGAAGTGCTAAATATTACTCTGCTTTAACTCCTTATGAAAAGCAAAAGGCTTTTATTGAGATTCTGCACTTATTGGTTAAAGAATCAGAAAGCAGAGTTAATCAGCCGGAAGTTTCAGTTAATGCTATATCGACGCATAATAATACTCATATAGAAGAGTCTATTTAAAATATTTTTTTAAAATCCAGCAACTTTTACTGAATCCATAAGAGGACCTGGATTTTTTATATAAATAATGCAAGAATAATTATTATTTAAAAGTAATTATTGACAATATCTGGAAAGCAAATTATAATTAAAAATATGGAAAAAGCAGTTAAAATACTAAAAGCCAATAATATCCGAATCACCCCTCAAAGGCTGGGAGTGTATGAAATTTTATCAGATAAAAATAAGCACTTGACTGCGGATGATATATACAGGAAAATAAAGATTAGTTTTCCTTCAATTTCTTTAGCAACTGTTTATTCAATCCTGGAATTGTATCATAAAAAACATTTGCTCAATGAAATTAGAATTGATTTTGATAAATCATGCTTTGACAGCAGAACCGAGACGCATCATCACTTTCTTTGTAAGCAATGCTCAAAGATTTATGATATTAATTTACAGCCTTGTCCGGCCTTGAATGCTAAGGAAGTTGATGGGCATATAATTCATGAGCTTCAGGGTTATTTCTATGGAATATGCTCAGAATGTAAGGAGAAAAAATAATTCATGAAATCATTTTACGGGGTTTTATCAGAAAAAATTGCCAGAACTTCGACTGTAGAAAGTTTCCGCTTTAAACTTGAGGAAAAAATTAATTTTGAACCAGGTCAATTTTTAAAACTAATTTTTGACCAAAAGGTTATTGATAGTAAAACTTTAAATAAATACCTATCTTTTTCCAGCTCGCCGTTAAATGATTATATCGAGGTTACGAAAAGACTTAGCGATAGTGATTTTTCTATTGCGCTTAGAGCCTTAAAACCAGGCGATAAGCTAATGTTTCAAGGACCAATGGGTAATTGTGTATTTAAGGATTCATATGAAAAAATCGGTTTTCTTATCGGCGGGATTGGAATTACTCCGGTTATTTCAATCATTGAATATATTGCTCAGAAAAAACTAAATACAGATATTGTTTTGATGTATTCAAACCGGCATCATGGAGAAATTGCTTTTCGCCAGGAATTAGATAATTGGCAAAAAGAACATAAGGGTTTAAACATTGTTTATATTTTAACTGATTGTCTTCCTAAGGATAATATCTGTATCCATGGTCAAATAGATAAAGTATTGCTGCAAAAGCATCTAACTGATATTCAGCAAAGAAAGCTGTTTATTTTTGGTCCGCCGGTAATGGTGGAAGCAATGAAGAAAATGTGTGATGATTTAGGGTGCGCGAAGGATTTAATTTTAGCGGAAAATTTTGTGGGTTATTAAACAATGGTTAACCGGAAGTCTCGCTGTAATGCAAGGCCAAATTATTAAGGAGTAATAGTTATGCATGAAATGACAGAGCAGAATTTAAAGGCAGCATTTGCCGGAGAATCACAGGCGCATATGAAATATTTAGCGTTTGCTGATAAAGCTGAAAAAGAAAATAAACCGAATGTGGCGCGTTTATTTAAAGCAATTGCTTATGCTGAACAGGTACACGCGATAAATCATTTAAAGGTATTAAACGGTATTGGAACAACGGAAGAAAATCTTCAGGAAGCTCAGAAGGGAGAGCATTTTGAAGTTGAAGAAATGTACCCGGCTTATCAAGCTGAAGCGGAAAAACAAGGCGAAAAAGATGCTGTCCGCTCAACCCATTATGCTTTGGAAGCAGAGAAAATTCATGAAGAAATGTATAAAAATACAAAAAAGGCAATCGCGTCAGGCGGAGATATTGAATTAGCCGAGGTTTATATTTGTCCGGTTTGTGGTTATACTGTAGAGGGTGATGCTTCGGATTATTGTCCGATTTGCGCTGCTAAAAAGGGAATATTTAAAAAATTCGCATAATCGGATTAAAAATAAATCAATTAAATAAGGAGGATATATGGTTTTACAGTTGAATTCCGATAACTTTGAACAAGAAGTATTGAAATCAGATTTACCGGTTATGGTTGATTTTTGGGCACAGTGGTGCGGACCTTGCCGGATGCTTACGCCGACTATAGATGCTTTAGCCAAAGAGTATGCGGGAAAAATTAAAGTTTGTAAGCTGAATGTTGATGATGCTAATGATATTGCGGCTAAATATCAGGTTATGAGCATTCCGACAATACTTTTGTTTCACAAGGGGAAGATCGTTAATCAGACAGTTGGGGCTGTGCCTAAGGAAAAACTTGAGGAAGTGATAAAACCGTATATTTGAGCGAGTTTAAATATAAAATATTAAAAGGAGGCTTTAAAATGAAAAAATATAAATGTATAGTTTGTGGTTATGTATATGATCCAGCTGAAAATGATAATGTTGCCTTTGCTGATCTAGCCGCTGATTGGGTTTGTCCTGATTGCGGAGTGGGTAAGGATCAGTTTGAAGAAGTGTAATTATGCATAAGATTAGAGATGATATCTATTGGACCGGGTATATTGATTGGGATTTGAGAAATTTTCATGGATATTCTACTCCCTCAGGCTCAACCTATAATGCTTATTTGGTTATGGATGAAAAGCCGACTTTAATCGATACTGTAAAGCATTATGGTTATACTGAGATGCTGCGGAGGATTAAGCGGATTATTGATCCAGCTAAGATTGAGTATATTATTTCAAATCATACAGAAATGGATCACTCCGGGACCATCGGAGAGATGCTTAAGCTTTGTCCGAATGCGCGAATTGTTTGTTCACCCAAAGGAGCGGAAGGATTAAAGCGCCATTTTCTTAATTCCGGACATTCTGATATTGAATGGAAATTTAAAGTGGTAAATACCGGAGATGAACTGGATATTGGCAAAAGGAAATTAAAATTTTTGCTGATGCCCATGGTACATTGGCCGGATTCAATGGCAACTTATTCGCCACAGGATCAGATTCTCTTTCCCAACGATGCTTTTGGACAGCATTTGGCCAGTTCTCAGCGGTTTGTTGATCAGGTTGGGGTGGAGATTGCTTTAAAAGAAGCGGAAAAATATTACGCGAATATTGTTATGCCTTATGGCGCGCAAGTGCTTAAAGTTTTAGAAGCTGTGGCAACTTTAAAATTAGATATGATTTGTCCCTCGCATGGTTTGATCTGGCGTACACCAGAAGATATCGCTAAGATAATTGCTCAATACGCAAGATGGGCGGCTTATGAGTCAAATAAGCAGGTTATTATTGTTTATGATACAATGTGGCATTCAACGGAAAAAATGGCTTTAAAATTATATGAAGTAATTGATTCAGCGCAGATTCCGGTTAAGCTGGTTAATTTAAAGACAAGCGATTATTCTGACGCGGTTACTGATATTATGCGTTCTAAAATGGTTATTCTCGGCAGCGCGATTTTAAATAATCAGGTGTTGCCCAGTGTCGGAGGTTTCTTAACTTATTTAAAAGGCCTGAAGCCTAAAAATAGATTTGGATTCACATTTGGCTCCTATGGCTGGTCAAAAGCAGGGTTTAAGGAACTGGAATCCGCAATGGAAGAATGTGGAATAAAAAGTATTACAGAGGGACAGTACATGCAGTTTGTGCCTTCGGAGATAGAATTGGCAAGTTTAGAGCAGATTGTTGAACTGATTAAAAAAGCTTTAGCAATATAAGGAGTTTTTATGCAGGGAAAATGGAGTGCTCAGGAAGTTTTGAAAATTGCTTCGAAAGTGGAGCTGCATGGCCAGAGTTTATACGCGTCTTTGGAGTCAAAGACGGGAGATGAAAAACTGAAATCCATGTGGAATTTTTTAAAATCGCCGGAATGCTTAAAATTATCGCTCATCCTTGCCGTTTGCGGATTATTGATATTTTGAAAAATGGAGAGCAGGGTGTTTCTTTTATTCAGGATCAGGTTAATTGCAAACAGTCCGTGACTTCACAGCATTTAAATAAAATGAAAAACAGAGGGGTTTTAAAAGCCCGAAGAAGTGGAAATGAAGTGTTTTATTCAATTGCTAATTTTGAAGTATTAAGAATAATTAAATGTATGAAAGATTGCCCGCATTCGCAAAGGAGGGATAAATGTTTAAAAAGTTAATTCATTTTTCTGTGCATAAACCGAAGGTAGTAATGTCGCTGGTATTGCTCATGGTTGTTTTATCATTAATTCAGTTTCCGCGGATGAAAATTGATACTGACCCTGAAAATATGCTTTCAGAAGACGAGTTTGTCCGGACTTTTAATCATCAGGTAAAAAAAGAATTCGGGATATATGATTTTATTGTGCTGGGGGTAGTTAATGAAAATGACGCAAACGGTGTATTTAATCCGAAAACATTAAATGCGGTTTACGCGATAACCGAAAAGATTAAAGGGATTGAAGGTGTTATTTCAAGGGAAGTTATTGCGCTGTCCACAAAGGACAATATCCGTCAGGGGCAAATCGGAGAAGTTGTTTTCGAGTGGCTGATGAAAGAGCCGATTAATACTCAGGAGCAAGCGGGTTTTATCCGGGATGAAGCAAAAGACAATCCAATGTTTAACGGCACTATTGTTTCTGAGGACGGAAAAGCGGTTTGTGTATACATCCCAATTGCCAAAAAAGATATCAGTTATCGGGTTGCTCAGGAAATATACGCGATTATTAAAAATATGGATGGCGCGGAAAACTATTATATAACCGGATTACCGGTTGCTGAGGATACTTTTGGAATTGAAATGTTTAAGCAAATGGCCATGTCTGCTCCTTTAGCCGGTTTGGTAATCTTTCTGCTTATGTGGATGTTTTTTAAAAGCATTCGCTTGATTATTTCTCCAATGCTTCTGGCGATCGCGACGGTAATTAGCACTATGGGTTTGTTGATTGGGTTTGGTTTTCCGGTTCATATTATGAGTTCAATGATTCCGATATTTTTAATGCCAATCGCGGTACTGGATTCAGTGCATATTTTAAGTGAGTTTTTTGATAAATATAAAAGTATCGGCAATAAGCAGGAAACAGTATTTGCGGTTATGGATGAATTATTTACTCCAATGCTTTATACCTCCCTGACTTCCGCTGTCGGGTTTTTCTCCCTTTCTTTTTCTCCAATTCCGCCGGTACAAGCTTTTGGCGTATTTGTTGCCTGTGGAGTAATGATTGCCTGGGTATTAACAATCACATTTATTCCGGCATATATCTCATTAATGGATGAAAAATCGTTCGCGAAAATTGGTTCTGGCGAGGCTGTGAAAAAGGAAGACGTACATCATGGAGTTATTGATGTGATCCTTGCTAAAATACAAAAAATTTCAATTTATCACTATAAAACAGTGTTAATGTTAAGTGTTATCGCGGTAATTATATCGATTTATGGGATTTCCCGAATAAGCGTAAATGATAATCCTGTGCGCTGGTTTGATAAAAATCACAATATCCGGGTTTCAGATAGAATTTTAAACAAGCATTTTGCCGGGACATATACGGCATATCTTGTATTAGATTCAGAGAATCAAGATAACCAGGTTTTTATTGAACCGGAAATGCTTAAATATGTAGAAGGCTTGCAGAAATACCTTTTAGCTCAAGGAATGGTCGGAAAATCCACAGCATTGCCTGATGTTGTTAAAAAAGTTTACAGTGAGCTTTTAGGAGGTGATAAAGCAAATTATCAAATTCCCGAGACTAAACAAGCAGTGGCACAGTGTTTAATATCTTATGAGAATTCGCATAAGCCGGATGATCTTTGGCATATGACAACCCCGGATTATAGTAAAGTCAATATATGGATACAGCTAAAAAGCGGAGATAATAAAGATATGTCAGTTGTTCTGCGTCAAGTTGATGACTATCTAAAGAACAACCGTTCACCGTTTAAGATTAGCCATAATTGGGCGGGATTAACTTATATTAATGTAATCTGGCAAAATAAAATGGTCAGCGGAATGCTGATAAACTTTTTAGGAAGTTTTATTATTGTGTTTTTTATGATGACTTTTTTGTTTGGTTCCCCAATATTAGGTTTGATTTCCATGGTTCCGCTAACGATTACAATCCTACTTATTTACAGCTTGCTGGGCTTTCTCGGAAAAGATTATGATATGCCCGTAGCCGTATTATCCGCTTTAACTTTGGGTTTATCAATTGATTTCGCGATACATTTTATTCAGCGAGCCAGAGATATCTTCGCGGAAAATCATAGCTGGCAGGAAACTTCACAGGAAATGTTTCAGGGCCCGGCCAGAGCAATTAGCCGCAATGCTTTGGTTATCGCGCTGGGATTTTTACCATTGTTGTTTGCGCCGCTTATTCCATACAGAACAGTAGGTTTTTTTATGTTTGCCATAATGTTTGTTTCCAGCATAGCGACGCTGTTCATTTTGCCGGCAATCATAAGTTTACTTCCTAACGCATTACGCGTGGAAGAAAAAAAGAGCTTACTTTGCAACTGCCGGTATTGTGTGATCATCAGTATGGCAGCAGCTGTAACTGTGATATATTTAATTAGAGGATATACAGCGATTAATTGGGGGCCGACACTATTTATTTCAGTTATAGTTATGGGAATAATGTCTGCGGTTTGCGCTTGGGTTGGTAAACACAAATTTTGTATTATTGATAAAGGGTGATTCCGAAAGTATCTGCTAGGCCGCAGATATTTCGGACTAAATCCCGCCAAGGCGGGATAAATTCCCCGCCAAACAACGGCGGGATAAACGCACAGGCTGACTTTACGTCGTAAAGAACACTCCGTAAGTCAGGTGCTCATTTAACGGAGGGGAAAAAATGAAGAAGTTTATTTTATTAGGTTTAATTTTTAGCAGTGTATTTATGTTTAACCAAAAATCTTTTGCCCAGACAGTGGAGGAAATTATTAGCAAAGCTAATCTGGCCGCGTATTATGCTGGTAATGATGGCCGCTCGGAAGTAACAATGACGATTACTGATTCACAAAGCAGAATTCGTAAACGGGTTTTTCAAATTTTACGCATGGATATTGAAGACGCGGGACAGCAAAAATATTATGTTTATTTTAGTCAGCCGGCTGATGTTCAGGACATGGTCTATATGGTCTGGAAATATACAGATAAAGACGATGACCGCTGGATGTATTTGCCGGCGCTTGATTTAGTCCGGAGAATCGCGGCTACTGATAAACGCTCGAGTTTTGTCGGCAGTAATTTTGTTTATGAAGATATTTCCGGCAGAAATCTTGATTTGGATACGCATGAAATGTTGGCTAGTCCTGCGGATGTGTATATTATTAAGAATACACCAAAAGATGCGGGCAGTGTGGAGTTTTCTTATTACATAATCTCAATACGCAAAGATAATTTTTTACCAGTCAAAGCGGAGTATTTTGATAAACAGGGAAAACTGAGCAGAGTAGTTGAGGCTTTAGAGATTAAAGAAATACAGGGCAATCCGAGTGTGACTAAATCAAAAGCAACTGATTTGGCAAGCAATTCAAATACAGTGATAGATTTTTCCAATATAAAGTATGATTTGGGATTAGAAGCGGATATTTTTTCTGAAAGATATTTAAGGAGGCCGCCGCGTAAATGGTTAGAGCAATAAGAACTATAATTATCGCTGTTTTAATTTTTGGATTTAGCTCAGGTTATGCTTTTGCCGCGTTACAAATAGGGAAAAATGGTTTAACAGTAAATGGTTTTATCGAAAATGATTTTGGCTTAAAGCTGGGACATGATATTACCAAACGCGATGAATTTAATTTTTTTGAGCAAAGATTACAGCTTAAAACAAAAACTTATCCTGAATGGAATTCATTGCTTGAGCAATGGATGGCTAAGATTGAGGCAAAAGCGGATTTTAGCATCGATGAATATTATAATGGCAGGACAAATGCTGATCTTAGGGTGCTTAGTCTGGGGCTTGCGCCGGCAGATTGGCTTGACTTAAAAATCGGGCGGCAGGTTTTTACCTGGGGGACCGGGGATTATTTATTTATCAATGACTTGTTTCCCAAAGATTATGTTTCTTTTTACATCGGACGGGAAGATGAATATCTTAAAAAACCCAATGACGGGATAAAAGTTTCTTTTTACGCGGATACGCTGAATGCTGATTTTATCCTTATTCCTGTATTTGAACCAAATACAGTGTTTGATGGGCAAAGATTATCTTTCTTTGATTCTTTTCAAGGTGGCATCGCAGGCATTAATTCTGATCGCCATATTATTGGTCCGGCTAAAAATCCAGAAAACGCTGAATATGCCTTGAGATTTTATCGCAATTTTGAAAGTTATGAAACAGCCCTATATGTTTTTAGGGGGAATTATCCTTCGCCGCGGGGTTATCTTAATGAAATGAATAGAGAGTTGTTTTATCCTAGGCTTGATGTTTATGGCTTGAGTATTCGCGGCCCGGGATTAGGGGGGATAGTCAATGCCGAAACCGGTTATTATAATTCCCGGCAGGATGAAGCCGGGGATAATCGCTTGATTGAAAATCCAATGTTTAAATTTTTGATTGGTTATTCTAAGGATTTGGGAAATGATTTAAGTCTTGGCCTGCAGTATTTATTTGAGCAAACCCTGGAATATGATAATTATTCCAAAGCATTATTGCCTGCTGATTTTGTTTGGGATCAGTATCGGCATTTAAACACATTACGTTTAACCAAACTCTATAAAAGCCAGACCCTAAGAGCTAATTTATTTATTTACTTTTCCCCCTCAGATCTGGATGGCTATGTCCGGCCTTCGCTTGATTATGATATTAGCGATGTTTTAAAATTAACCTTTGGCGCGAATCTTCCTTGGGGCGAAGATGTTTATACTGAATTTGGACAAACCGAGCATAATAAAAACATTTACACAAGATTAAGATATAGTTTTTAACAGGGAGATGATTATGAAGCAGTTTAAGATAGAAGAAGCCGTACGTTTGTTTGCTGGTTGTATGGTTTTAATCTCTGCGGCTTTGGTTTTTTTTGTAAGTAAATGGTGGCTGCTGTTTACGGTTTTTATTGGGGTTAATCTTATCCAGTCAGCAATCACTGAATTCTGTTTGCCTGAGATTGTTTTTAAGAAGATGGGGTTGAAATATAAATTCTCAAAATAAATAGTTTGAAATTTATATTTCAGAGCATGTTTCCGTCAGGCATTAATTTCTCAGAAGGTTTTACTCCTGCTTTAACTGATTTAAAACGCGCACAATCATCAAAATTATTTGATACGCACCAAGTACTTGTTATCTTAATAAAATCATCAAAATTAGCATTTTTATAATAAGTGCACATATCGCAAGTAATAAATTTTGGGCAATATTTGTTTTGGTTGTTTAAGTATTTAAAAAAAGGGCAATTAACGTGATTTTTTGATACGCAGAAACGTATGGTCGTGTTAATTTCCATAGAAATATTACCGAAGGTTCCAGCACATTCTCTGACAAAATCAACATACATCGGGCAAAAATTTTTTTCTCCTAAATCTTGCATTTTGATCCTTTTTGGGTTAGTGTGAATTTTTAGTTTTTAGTCGGTAAGGCTTAATTCAGGCTTATTGACTAATTTTCCTGTTATTTTATGCGATGGGTCTGAGATATTTCATTGATGTTTGTTATGCACACATCTAAATCTTTTAATATCCCATCATCGATACCATAAATCCATCCATGCACTGCCAATTCCTGTCCAGCTTTCCAAGCGCTTTGGACAATGGTTGTATGGCAGATATTAGCAACTTGCTCAATTACGTTTAGTTCGCATAATAAATCTAATTTTTCTTTTTCAGTTTTCATATCATTAATCTTTGCTTCATGATAACGGTAGATGTCTTTTATATGCCTTAGCCAATTATCAATTAATCCATGTTCACGATTATCTAATGATGCTTTAATTCCGCTGCAGCCATAATGTCCGCAGACAATAATATGTTTTATTTGCAATACTTCTACGGCATATTGAATAACCGATAAACAGTTTAAGTCGGAGTGAATGACTAAATTGGCAATATTACGATGGACAAATACTTCTCCGGGGGGTAAATTCACAATCTGGTTTGCCGGTACGCGACTGTCAGAGCAGCCAATCCATAGATATCCGGGATTTTGCTGTAAGGCCAGATTAGAAAAAAAATCAGGATCTGAGGCTTTTAATTTAGTAGCCCATTGCTTGTTTTTTTCTAAAAGATCTTTTAAAGCACGCACATTTATCCTTTAGCTATGAGTTTGGATACGAAGAAAAATTCTCAGAATATCTATTTTAAATTATTAGTTATATTTTAAATCTTTTTAAACAAAAAGTCTAGTTAAATTAGAGCTTGTTCGCTCTTGAGTTTAAATCGCGATATTTTATTGATTTTCTATTTATATTGTTTAGCCATTGGTTGAAAATGCATTGTTTAAATTCCTAACTCATTGCGCTCATTTTATTTGCAGATATGTAAATAAAATGAGCTGATTTAGAATTTTTCTTGGTTTTATAAATAGTTGATTTTCCCTCATAACCTAGATATTATATATACATGATTTATCAAAGGAAAAGCTGAAATGAATTCCTCAATCTATGATCTTATAATTGTCGGTGCAGGTCCTGCCGGAAGGTGTAAACTAAATTATTTAAGCTTGACATAATGACACTAAAATGGTATCATTATAATGTAAGAAAAAGTTTTTTTAACAAAAGGTGTTTTCACCTAACAAAGAGGAGGCATGTATGTGGGGTATGAGATATATGCTACGCCCGATTACTCATTGTAAAGAGGGTTGTAGTATGGTGTCCTGGGCAAGACTCTAAACTGCCCATTTTTTTGTTTGATTTGCTGCTGTGATAAGTCATAAATCGGGAGAAGTGTAATGGATGTTTCATTAAATAAGGATATTGATTCAAATATTACGGATAATGCGAGAAAAGTTTTAGAAAAACGTTATCTTAAAAAAGATGAACAAGAAAATCCCACGCTTTTGCAAGGTGAAATCGAGTCAACTAATCCTTGCGGCGAGCAGCCTTTATTACCTTATGAAAGCTGCAATCTGGGATCAATAAATCTTGCCAAAATGGTAAAAAATCAAATGAAGATTTCGAGGTCATGCAGGTTGCTTTGAAGAAAAATTCTTTAAATATCTCAAATATTGTAGGTGTATGTCCTGATTGCGGAGCCGCATTGCATCATGTTGAAGGCTGTAATGTTTGTCGCGGATGCGGTTATTCTAAATGCGGATGAGCAGGAAAAGGTTGAGCAATGAAACTCATTACCAAAAACACTGACTATGCGATTAGGGCTCTAGGTTGTATTGCTAAAAGTAAAGATACGATAATCACAGTTTCCGGATTAGCGGAAAGTTTGGATATGCCGCAGTCTTTTTTAAGAAAAATTCTTCAAAGGCTGAACGCGAAAGGAATACTTAAGTCATCCAAAGGCAAAGGCGGCGGGTTTGCTTTGAATATTAATCCTGCCAAGATCTCAGTTTTGCAGCTTGTGGAGATATTTCAAGGAGAGTTTAAATTAAGTGAGCATGTTTTTAAAGGTAAAATCTGTCCGGTAATAAAAATCTGTTATTTTAAAAGCAGGCTGGATATGATAGAAAAAGATGTGAAAAAACAGCTGCATTTAATTACAATTAAAAAAATAACTAATCAAGATAATCTCCAGAGGAAAAAATAGGATGAAAGCCGCATTATCAAATTCAATTATAAGTTTGATGAAAAAACAAGGGTTTGTTATTGTGAGTTCGCTTGATTCAAAGGGCAAGATACATTGTTCGGCTAAGGGAATTGTGGGGATTGAGCCGGAAAAAGTATTTTTAATTGATTTGTATAAAGCGCGGACTTACAATAATTTGCTTAATAACCCTATTGTGACAATTTGCTTTGTTGATGAACATAGATTTACTGGCTATGCTTTGCAGGGCAAGGCTAAGATAGTGGAAAAAGAAAAAATTAAAGAAAATATTATTGCTGAATGGGAAGATAAGGTGCTTCAGCGAATATCTCAGAGAGTAGTTAAGAATTTACATCAAGGAAGGGCTGGGGAGCATCATCCCGAGGCATCTTTTCCTCATCCTAAATATCTGATTGAAATCGATATTGAAAAAATCATTGATCTTGCCCCCAGCGGTTAAAAAATAAAAAGGAATTTTCTGATTAAAATTATGGTTAAAATATTTTTAAAGTGGATATGTAAATGAGTGATTTAATTTTAAATTTTATAACAGAATGTTTTCATCTTTGGATAGAAATGGCGCCATATCTTTTGTTTGGTATGAGCATGGCCGGTTTATTGCATATTTTTCTGGGTAAAGAGCTGATCACAGAACATTTAGGCAAGCCGGGAATCTGGTCAGTTATCAAGGCTACGCTGCTGGGGGTGCCTTTGCCTGTGTGCAGCTGCGGAGTTGTTCCGATTGCCAGTTCTTTGGAAAAAGAAGGTGCGCACAAATCGAGTATTATGGCTTTTTTAGTTTCCACCCCGACAACCGGAGTGGACTCGATCTTTGCGACGTATTCTTTATTAGGTCCGCTTTTTGCCTTGTTTCGTCCCTTAGCGGCGATTATATCCGGGATTACTCTGGGAGTTGCTGACTATCTTGTAGAAGGCAAAAATATCAAACAAAAAGAGGTGCCCCAACACGACCATCCTCCAGTGCATATTATATTTAAATGGAAAGAGTTTTTAAAATATTCTTTTTATGAAATTCCTCAGGATATTGGCCAAGCATTAATAATTGGAATTGCTATAGGCGCGGCTATTTCCGCGTTTATTCCGCAGTCTTTTTTTGAAAGATTCTTTTTCTTTCCTGTTGATTTTTTGGTGGCTTTACTTATTGGCATTCCGCTGTATGTTTGTTCAACGGGATCTATTCCAGTGGCAGTATCGCTTATTCAAAAAGGTTTTTCACCCGGAGCAGGGTTGGTATTTTTGATTGCCGGGCCGGCGACAAACGCGGTAACTTTATCTTTTGTTCGCGCTAAGATGGGAAAAGTTTCTTTTTATCTATACTTATTTAATATTATTATAGTTGCTGCTTTGCTGGGATTGCTGTTTAATTTTCTTACTGCATCCGGAGGAATTGATACTCAGCTTTTAAGCGGCGCAGGGCAAATGTTGTCGATGAATATAAGGGTAGCTGCCGGAGGAATATTGTTTTTGCTGGTTGCTAATGGCTTAATTAGACAAAAAACCTGTAAGATTAATCGCAAGCCGGATATAGTTGTTTTAGTTCCGGATATTCACTGCAAGCAATGCGCTATGACTATAAAAAGCGCTTTACATAAACTTGAGGGAATAAACGGTATAATAATAGATACGCAGTATAAAACCGTAAATATTTTTGGCCAGCCGGATAAGCAAAAAGTTATTGCAATTATCAAAGAGGCTGGCTATAATCCAAAGATATCAGACTCTTGTAATGATTCTTCCTGCGCAGGTTCTTAGTTATATCCTCCTTAAAAAACAGCAGATCCATTATAAACAAAGAGTTGTTTTGGTCAATGTTAAAATATAATTATTTTTAAAAAACTTGACAAATGCTTAAACTTATACTAGAATAGTAACATATGAAGATGATAACCAAAAACTCAGATTACGCGATTCGGGCGATATTATACCTGGCAGGCCAGCGAGATAGGTTTGTGCCTTCTCGTGAAATTGCTGCGCAGGAAGAAATCCCTTTGATTTATTTGCGCCGGATACTTCAGGAGCTGATAAAAGGCAAAATAGCTGAATCCAAAGAAGGCGTGGCCGGAGGAGTCAAGCTTAAGATAGAGCCGGCTGATATTAGTGTTGCTAAGGTGATAAATATTATCCAGGGTGGAATTCAGATGCTGGATTGTATGTTTCGTAAAGAGATATGTAAAAATCGGGTAAGTTGTGTTTTAAGAAAAAGAATGATTAGCATCGAAGAAAAAGTAAAACAGGAGTTTTTAGAGCTAAGCATTCAAGATTTAATAAACGATAATAAATAATAATGATTCCAAAAGTGTTTGCTAGGCCGTAGTCATTTCGGACTAAATCCCGCCAAGGCGGGATAAATTCCCCGCCAAACAACGGCGGGATAAACGCACAGGCTGACTTGACGTCATAAAGAACATTCCGTAAGTCAGGCGCTCATTTAAAGGGGGGAGCAGTGAAAAGGAAAATTATTAATATTGATGAAGAGAAATGTACTGGCTGCAAATCATGCATTCCTAATTGCCCGGAAGGAGCATTGCAAATAATTGATGGCAAGGCCAGACTGGTAAGTGATTTGCTTTGCGATGGCTTAGGTGCTTGTCTTGGTCATTGTCCGGAAGGGGCAATTCAGATAGAAGAGCGGGAAGCAGAAGAATATGATGAATCTAAAACAATGGTAAATATTGTAAAAGCCGGGCCAAATACAATTAAAGCGCATATCAAACATTTGCGTGATCATGGGCAAAAAGAATATCTTAAACAGGCTTTGGATTATTTGCAAAAAAACAAAATATCAATTCCGGAGGATGCGCCGGTTATAAAGGCTCATGCTCATACTGGCAATGGTTGTCTTGGGATGAAGACAGTTGATTTTCGCGATAATAAACAGGCAGAAAAATTAAATTCTGGTTCAGCTGAGGTTAAGCTTAATTCAGAATTAACTCAGTGGCCGGTGCAGCTGAAATTGCTTAATCCTTTAGCGTCGTATTTTGATAATCGGGATTTGGTGGTTGCTGCTGATTGTGTACCTTTTACTTATGCGAATTTTCATCAAAAGTTCTTAAAGGGTAAAGCATTGATTGTATTTTGTCCAAAACTTGACCAGGCGCAGGAAGCTTACTTAGAAAAACTGACTGCAATCTTGAAAAATAATAATGTGAAGTCAATCAGCATTGTGCGGATGGAAGTACCCTGTTGTCATGGCACTGTGCAGGTTGTGGAGGATGCTGTTAAAAAATCCGGAAAGACTATAATAATCAAAGACTACACAATCTCTTTGCAAGGCGAGATAATTTAATTAAAACAAGAGTTAAATACAGAGCATTTGAGTTGTTTGCTAATAGTGAAATATTAAAAGTAAAATAAAGGATGTCCAAAATGAGTATGTTTTGTAGGCAATGTGAACAAACAGCCAAAGGCACAGGCTGTACAGTGATGGGAGTATGCGGTAAAGATGATCAGGTGGCTGTGCTGCAGGATGCGCTGACTTATGGCTTGGTTGGCATTGGGATATATGGGAAAATGGCAAGAGATTTAGGCATAAAGGATCAGGAGACTGACCGGTTTGTAATGGAAGGACTCTTTACTACGGTAACTAATGTTAACTTTGATACCCGGAGAATCCGCGCTTTGATTGATACAACTTCTGTTGTAAAAGGAAAAATTAAAAAATTATTTCTCGAGGCTTATAAACAGAAAAAAGGCAAAGATTTTAATGAGGTATTGCCGGATGCAGCTAGTTGGACTCCGGCAGCTGATTTGAATAAACTAATTGAGCAGGCGGGAAGTCTGGGAGTGCGGTCTTATGCGGAAAATGAAGATTTAAGAAGTTTAAAAGAATTACTTTTATATGGATTGCGGGGAGTAGCAGCATATGCTGATCATGCGGCAATCCTGGGACAGGAAAGCGATGAGATCAATGCATTTTTTTATAAAGCGCTTTCAGCAATGGCTGATAATAGTTTAGGTGCTGATGAGCTTGTTGCTTTAAATATGGAGCTTGGGCAGGTAAACCTTAAATGCATGGAGATTTTAGACAAAGGTAATACCGAGCATTTTGGCCATCCTGTGCCAACAAAGGTTTCTGTTGGCTATAAAAAAGGTTCGGCAATTATTATTTCCGGTCATGACTTACTTGATTTAAAACAATTGCTTGATCAGACGCGGGGAAAGGATATTAATATCTATACGCATGGAGAAATGCTTCCGGCTCATGGCTATCCGGAATTAAAAAAATATCCTAATCTCGTCGGTCATTTTGGGACTGCTTGGCAGAATCAGCAAAAGGAATTTGATAATATTCCGGCGGTTGTTTTAATGACCACTAACTGTATTCAAAAACCTAGAGATTCGTATAAAGCTAATATTTTTACAACCGGGCTTGTGGCTTGGCCAGGAGTTGGCCATGTCGAAGCGCTTGATGGCAAAAAGAGTTTTGCTAAGGTTATAAATAGAGCGCTTGAGCTGGGAGGCTTTAAAGAAGATAATCAGCAGGCAGAAACAATGGTAGGGTTTGCCCATAATGCGATATTATCAGTAGCGGATAAAGTTATCGATGCTGTAAAGCAAAAGAAAATCCGCGGATTCTTTTTAATCGGCGGATGTGATGGCGCAAAACCAGGGAGAAATTACTATACTGAACTTGCTGAGCAAGTTCCAAATGACTGTGTAATTTTAACCCTGGCTTGCGGTAAATTTAGGTTTAATACTCTTGAATTTGGCGATATTGACGGAATTCCCCGTTTGCTTGACTGCGGACAATGTAATGATGCATATTCCGCGATCAAAATTGCCGGAGCATTGGCAGCAGCATTTGAGTGTGGAGTAAATGATCTACCTTTATCAATAATTCTTTCCTGGTATGAGCAAAAGGCAGTATGTATATTGCTGACACTTTTATCACTAGGGATAAAGAATATAAAGCTTGGACCATCTCTGCCAGCTTTTGTAACATCAAATATCCTGAATGTTTTGGTTGAGAAATTTAACATTGCGCCAATAACAACAGCAACACAAGACCTGAATAAGATTTTAGGTGAATGGGCTGTAAAAAAGTAGTTTTAAAAAAGAGGTCGTATGAAAAAAGTAATATTTGCGGCGAGGGATGTTAGATCAGGCAGAAACAGCCTGCGCCAGAGTTGTTTGATCTTTTAGAAATAATAATATTTAGACGGAAAATTATCTATAAATTTAATTAATGTGTGTAAACACGACTTAATCGCTAGTGAATAATAATCGCTTTATTGGTAAAAAAAAGTATAATATTAATAATACAGTGTTTAGTATAAAATGGCAGTTTAGGGAGGAATTAACGAGAATTTTAACAAGGGTGCGCTATAGTGTCAGGCTGATGGTAGCACTGGGATTGCATTATGGCCAAGGACCTTTTTATCTTAAGTAAACAGCAAAATTAGAAGATATTTCCGAAAAATATTTAAGTCAAATAATTATTCCTTTAAAAAAATCAGGTTTGGTTAAGTCTTTTCGCGGCGCAAAAGGCGGCTATGTATTATCCCGGCCGCCGGCTAAAATTACCATGCGCCAGATTGTATCAGTGTTGGAGTGTTGGATGGAGATTTAAATTTTGTTAAATGTATTAAAAATGCTTCAGCTTGTTCCCGCGTATCAGCCTGTGTTACCAGGGGGCTTTGGGATAATATGGGAAATACAATTCGAAATATGCTCGATTCAGTTACTTTAAAGAATTTAGTTGAGCAGTGTAAAGATGTAAATAAAACAGCAGTAAGTTATTGCATATAAAATTTAAATAGTTAAGTGTTTTAATAAAGTTTGGAGGCAGTGATGTCAAAAATTGATCATAAATTAAAAATTGAAACCCTTGCTTTACATGGCGGACAAGAGCCGGATTCAGCAACCGGAGCAAGAGCTGTCCCGATTTATCAGACAACATCATATGTGTTTAAAGATACGGAGCAGGCGGCAAATCTGTTTGCTTTAAAAGAATTTGGCAATATATACACGCGTTTAATGAATCCGACAACTGATGTTTTGGAAAAAAGAATAACAGCTTTAGAAGGCGGAGTTGGCGCTTTGGCAACAGCCAGCGGACAGGCAGCAATTACCCTGGCATTGCTGAATATTGCTCAAGCTGGTGATGAAATAGTTTCCGCGGATAATCTTTACGGCGGAACATATACGCTATTTCACTATACTTTCAAGCGGATGGGGATAAAAGTAAATTTTGTCAAATCAGGAGATATTGAAGGTTTTAAAAAAGCAATTACCTCGAAAACAAAAGCAATATATGCGGAATCAATCGGCAATCCAAAATTAAATGTTACTGATCTTGAAACTTTGGCTAAAGTAGCGCATGATAATGGCATTCCTTTTATTTTAGATAATACGGTTTCCCCATATCTTTTGCGGCCGTTTGATTATGGAGTGGATATTATTGTTTATTCAACCACAAAATTTATTGGCGGGCATGGCACCTCTATTGGCGGAATAATTGTTGATTCTGGGAAATTTAATTGGACCAATGGAAAATTTCCGTTGATCGCTGATCCTGATCCCAGCTATCATGGAATAAATTTTGTTGAGGCATTAAAACCAAGGGGTAATATTGCTTATATTATTAAAGCACGGGTAACATTGCTGCGCGATATGGGGCCGGCAATGTCTCCATTTAACGCGTTTTTGTTTTTACAGGGATTAGAAACTTTGCATTTGCGCATGGAAAGACATACACAGAATGCTTTAAAAGTGGCAAAATTTTTGGAACAGCATCAGAGTGTTGCTTGGGTTAATTATCCTGGACTTGATTCCAGTCCGGAAAAGAAAATGGCGGATAAATATTTAAGTAAAGGCGCTGGAGCAATTATTGGCTTTGGAATTAAGGGGGCGGAAAAAGCCGGTAAGAAATTTATTAATTCTTTGCGGCTTATTTCGCATTTAGCTAATATCGGTGATGCAAAGACTTTGGCCATCCATCCGGCCAGCACAACTCATCAGCAACTTTCCGTTGAAGAGCAGCTATCCGCAGGAGTAACTGCTGATTATATACGCTTATCAATCGGAATTGAAAACGTGGAAGATATTATTGCGGATATTGAGCAGTCATTGAAAATAGCTCAAGAGCAATAAGGAGGAATATTTATGAGTAAATTATTTACTGATATAACCAAAACAATTGGCAATACGCCGATGGTAAAGCTAAATAAATTAAGCCAAGGTCTGGAAGCAAATATTTATTTAAAACTTGAATTTTTCAATCCGCTTTCCAGTATTAAAGACCGAATCGGAGTCGCGATGATTGAAACTGCTGAGCATCAGGGAAAATTAAACAAAGATTCTGTGGTGATTGAACCAACAAGCGGTAATACGGGAATTGCTTTAGCTTTTGTTTGTGCGGCCAAAGGATACAGACTTATTTTAACCATGCCGGATACTATGAGCGTGGAACGCAGAAAACTGCTGAAAATTCTTGGAGCTGAACTAGTGTTAACCGAAGGAGCTAAGGGCATGAAAGGCGCTGTGGCCAAAGCTGAAGAATTAGTGCGGCAAACAAAGAACAGTTATATGCCGCAGCAGTTTAATAATCCGGCTAATCCGGAAATTCATAGAAAAACAACTGCTGAAGAAATTTGGCGTGATACCGATGGCAAGGTGGATGTGTTTATTGCCGGAGTGGGTACTGGCGGAACAATTACGGGAGTTGGTGAAGTCTTAAAAGCGCGTAACCCCAATGTTAAAATTATTGCGCTTGAGCCAAAAGAATCACCAGTATTATCCGGAGGAGTTCCGGGTGGACATAAGATTCAGGGGATTGGCGCGGGATTTATTCCGCGGATATTAAATCGTGATATAATTGATGAGATAATATTGATTAGTCATAAAGATGCGGGAGTAATCGCTAGAAAGTTAGCTAAAGAAGAAGGATTGCTTGTCGGCATTTCCAGCGGAGCAGCGGTTTGGGCAGCACTTGAGGTTGCTAAGCGTCCGGAATTTAAAGGTAAAAATATTGTGACTATTTTGCCCAGTTGCGGAGAAAGATATTTATCTACCTGGTTGTTTGATGAAGCCTGATATAAGGAATTGTTATGAATAAAGAAAATAGTTTAGGAATCGTTAATCTCCAGTATGCGGAATTTGCTCAGACTGCAGATGCTTTAGAATTAGAGTCAGGCCAAAAACTGGGACCAATTACCATTGCTTATGAAACTTACGGGCAATTAAATCCAGAAAAAAGCAATGCTGTATTAATCCTGCATGCTTTTTCCGGGGACGCGCATGCGGCTGGATATTATGAAGGTGAAGAAAAACCAGGCTGGTGGGATGATATGATTGGCCCGGGCAAGGCTTTTGACACCAATAAATATTTTGTGATTTGTTCTAATGTTATTGGCGGATGCCGCGGCAGTACCGGTCCGGCATCGATAAATCCGATTACTAATAAACTGTATGCTCTTACATTTCCAATCATAACGGTTGTGGATATGGTAAAAGCCCAGAAAAAATTAATCGAAAGTTTAGGAATAAAAAAATTGCTCAATGTTTGCGGCGGCTCAATGGGCGGAATGCAGGCTTTGCAATGGGTAGCGCTATATCCTGAAATGGTGGCATCCGCGATTCCAATTGCCACAACTTTAAAACATTCTCCGCAGCAGATTGCTTTTGATGAAGTCGGCAGGCAGGCGGTTATGGCGGATCCTAACTGGCGTCAGGGCAATTATTATGAATATACTCAGCCGGAGCGGGGTTTAGCTGTTGCCCGGATGATCGGGCATATTACCTATATGAGCGATGAATCAATGGAAACCAAATTTTCCCGGAGGCTAAAAGACGAAGCTTACAGCTTTAGCTTTGCCTCGGATTTTGAAGTTGAAGGCTATCTGCGTTATCGCGGAGATAGTTTTGTAAAAAGATTTGACGCGAATTCATATTTGTACATTACCCGGGCAATGGATTATTTTGATTTATCTGATGGGAAGTTGTTTTTAGAACCGGAAAAAGTTAAGACCAAGTTTTTAGTTATTGCTTTTACTTCGGACTGGCTGTATCCATTATACCAATCAAAAAAAATAGTCCGCGCGCTTAAACATAATCATATTGATGTTGCTTCCTGTGAAATCAAATCGACTTATGGTCATGACGCGTTTTTGCTGGAAGTCAAGGAACAGAGCCGATTGATTTCGCATTTTTTAAAGGGAGTTTATCAAAATGGAAAATAATCAAAATCAAAGATTAGATCATCTGTTTATTTGTGATTTAGTTAACCCTAATAGTTTGGTTTTAGACCTTGGCTGCGGTGATGGTGGTCTTTTGCGTCTTTTGTCTGAGAAAAAGCAGATCAGAGGGCAGGGAGTGGAAATTAATGAACAGGAAATATACAAATGCGTAGAAAAAGGATTAAATGTTTTACATGGTGATATCGATACAGAGCTTGCGGAATATAAAGACAAATCATTTGACTATGTTATTTTAAATGAAAGCCTGCAGCAGGTAATTCACTTAGAACAAGTATTGGTTAATGCTTTAAGAGTTGGCAAGAAAGTTATTGTTGGTTTTCCTAATTTTACTTATTATAAATCAAGATTTCAGGTGTTTTTCTTGGGGAGAACCCCGATAACCGCGGCTTTGCCCTATAAATGGTATCAGACTCCTAATCTGCATTTTCTCACGATCTCGGATTTTAAACATTATTGCTCTGAAAAAAATATAAATATCGAACAAACCATATACCTGAATTTTAAAAAAAGAATATATTTCCTGCCGAACTTATTTGCTAATATTGGCATTTTTCAGATTTCTCAAAAATAATATATATGACAGATTAGAAATATCTAGCGTGCGATTTTTATATTTAACAAACATATTTTTATCTCTAATGACTGATTATGGATATAAAAGAAAAAATTCAGAAACTTAAAGAACAGAGAAACGCGGTTATTTTGGTACATAATTATCAATTGCCGGAAACTGTTCTTAAACGCGCGCAAAAAAGCATTCAAAGAATGATTGAATATGCTTAAGCAAAAGCTTAATGCGTTGCTAAATAGTTTGAAAAAAATACAGGAATTTTTGTTTCAAACAGCATTTCCTGATTATTAAAAGGATGTTTGAATTTAATGGACCAGGCATGTAAAGCTAATCTTCCTTTAGGATTTCTTCTGTATTTTACATCTCCGACCAATGGATGCCTTTTTTCTGAAAAATGGACTCGGATTTGATTTTTTCTGCCGGTTAAAAGATTAATTTCCAATAAACTGCAGTCTTTAGATTCCTGGATAACTTTATATTGAGTTCGCGCCAGCTTTCCGTCATTGGGGTTTTTAACTGAATGTACGATATAATCATCATCTTCCGCTAAATAAGACTCAATGATTCCGGTTTTTTCTCTTAAATGACCATTAACAATCGCGATATATTTTTTTTCCACATTTTTCCATTGATCAGCAAATTGCTCCCGGATCTTGAAACTTTTCGCGAAGATCAATATTCCGGAAGTGTCGCGGTCTAATCGATGTATTGCAAATAACTCTAGTTTTGATTTTGAATTGCCTTTACGAATATATTCGGTAAGCAGATTATGCGCGGTTTGTTTTTCTTCATAATTAGCTTTGACACTTAAAAGCCCTGCGTCTTTATCAATTACGATAATGTCCAGATCTTCATAAAGAATCGTAATTCCTTTGGGTACATATTTAGTGCGTATTTTTATTTTTGATTTGATCATAATTAATTCCTTATTTTTTTACAGCTTTAAGTAATATTTGAAGATTTGATTGTTAGTATTTACTTGTTGAAATAGTGGCTCAAATTGTAAGGTGCATATTCTAGTGATTTTACATCCCAATATCTTCGTTCCATAAGCAAGGATTGGTTTTAATGAAATCTTGCATTATTTGATAGCATTCGGGGTTATTTAGGATAACTAATTCTACGCCGCGAGAGCGAAGATAATCTTCCGGTCCGGAGAAAGTGCGGTTTTCACCAATTACTACCTTCTTAATCCCATAAAGTAAAATTGCTCCGCTGCACATATCACAAGGGGACAGAGTAGAGTATAATGTTGCTTGCTGATAATCAGTGGATTTGAATCTGCCGGCATTTTCCAAACAATCCATTTCCGCGTGCAGGATAGAGCTTGTTTTCTGCACTCTTTGATTATGCCCTTGACCAACAATTTGATTGTTAATAACCAATACAGAACCAATAGGAATGCCTCCCTGAGCCATCCCTTTTTTTGCTTCACTAATTGCCGCTGCTAAGAATTGATCCATATTATTTTCTTAAGTTAATCTCTATTTTAAAATAAACATATCCAGAATTATTAGAGCCCGAAAACCCAAAGAATGCCAATAAAAAAGGTAAATAAGGTTATTGATTTGGGTAATAGCGTAGGTTTAGTCTTCAAGTCTTTCCTCAGAGCATTTGCTATTTTTTAAAAAAATGATTTTATCATGATTGTATTTAGTTTATTTGAATCTTATCAGGTTCTAGTAGATATAATACCATTTTCTGAATATATTAGCTAATTGTTTGAGGTAATATAATCGGAGAACTAACAGGTTTTGCCTAAGTAAATCAGTGGAAGTGATTTTAGCTAATGCTTGTTATTGCGGTTTTTTTATTTTTTAAATCGATTTATAAAACTGCAATGCTGACAAAATTTTTCAACTAATACGTTATTTGAAAATCCTGTTCGCATGGTAATAAATCGAGCGCTATTAATAATCTCGGTTAAGGGCTGTGCTTTAATATTTCCCAAATTGATTTCGGCATTTTTGTCCAAGCAGCAGGGAACAACTGTGCCATCGGCATGAATACCAATATGATTTAAAGCTCCATTGCAGCGTCCTTGGGTTCCTTTGTGCGGAAGATCAAATGACGGCCATTCGAATCGAGAATCAAAATGCAGATACAGTCTGTTCCAGACATTTTTAGATTTTATAGCCTCAACTGCGATATTTCTGTTTATTTCTACGTCGAAGTACTTCTCTATTTTCACGAATATTTCTTCATTATCAAAATCACTGTTTTCCTGATTCCATAATCTGAAATTAGTGTATAAAGCTGGTTTGACTTTATGCCCAGATTTTACAAATTCAAAGATTGGAATGAGATAAGGGGTAATATCATGATCAGGAAAATTGTCTTTAAATGCTTGCAAAGAAAAATTGACTTGTTTGACACATTTCGAGTTAACAATGTTATCTTTGTATTTGTTGATCCAAAGTCCATTTGTGGTTAATTCAATCTGAGGATTATACTTTTCGCAGATCTCGAGTATTTGCGCGAATTTCGGATGAGCCAGCGGCTCTCCCATAAGATGTAGGCAGACAATTTCTGCAAACGGAGCAACTTGTTTTAAGCTGTCCTCAAATTCAGCCAAATCCATTGACTTTTCATCTTTTTTCCCAACAGGACAAAATGAACACTGCAAATTGCAAATATTAGAAATCTCTAAATAAACTCGCTTAAACATGATTGTATCCATTTATTATTACAAACAAACGTTTTTCGGTTAGTGTGAAGCGAATGTGTTTATTATATCATCTTTGTATTTGATTGCTTTTAAAATATATATGATTATTGCTGGAATAAATAAAACCACGCAAATTTTATATACCATCTCATAAGGAATTATCCTATAAAAAGGATTTAAGCTAAATGTATAAAAAGGTTTTATGTCTGTGTACAGAGGTGCATCAAAAAGAACATGTAATAATGCTCCTGTAATACCTGAAACTACATATTGCTTTAGATTATATTTGGATTGAACTCGGAATATTTTCAGTAGTTTTTCTATAGGCTCCTTGAATTTAAATGATATTGCTCCCCATATTCCCCCAATTATAGTAGCACCCAAAAAAGTGTGAGCATAACCATGCAATGGATAAGTTGGTTTAAATATTATTACTATTAAAGGTTCTATATCAATAATGACATTGGCAAAAAGAAATACAAAAATATTAATTTTCTTATAGAAAGGTAAAGCAACGCATGCATGTGCACCAAAATGAAATGGGGTAAAAGGCATATTTAATCCTATTTTTATTTATTTGTTTTTCTCACATAACATTTGAGCCACCGCCTTTGGCGGGGTAAACTCAGGCAGCTTGTCCCGCCGTATTATGGCGGGGATTGCCTTGCCCTGGAGCGAATTGATAATATAAAGGCCCCCTCATGTGATCAGGCTTGACATATGGATTAACCATATACATCCTATTAAATGAGAATCTACGCATGGGCGTAGACCAATTATTAAACGTGCTATCCGTTATGTAGACGGACGCACAAACATTAAGGAGGCCTTTATGAGATTCTATATCTCACATACTAAATTTTACTGCGGTGTGGATTTGCATGCAAGGAATATTTATATTTGTATTATGGATAAGAATCGCAATATTCTGGAACATCGAAATCTAAAAAATCAGCAAACTGATCTTTTACTTAAATTAATTGCTCCGTATAAAGAAAGCATCGTTGTTGCTTGTGAAAGCTGTTATGCCTGGTATTGGCTGGCGGATTTATGCGCTGATAATGGTATCGAGTTTATTTTAGGACACGCATTGTACATGAAGGCTATTCATGGCAGTAAAGTAAAAAATGATCGTATCGATTCTAAAAAAATAGCTATGCTTGTTCTATCTGGAATGTTTCCCATTGCATATGTTTATCCCCGTAATAAGCGTGCCGTCAGAGATCTATTGCGTAGAAGATTATACTTTGTTAAAGAAAGATCAGATATGTTTTGCCATCTCCAATTGCTTAACCATCAGGCCAATAACGATGATTTAGGCAAATTAACTAGATCTACTTATAAGAGAAAAGGTATTGCGGAGAGATTTGAAGATGTTCACGCATTAAAATCCATCGACGCGGATATGAAATTGCTGAATCAATATGATAGTGTTATCAGAGACCTGGAAATTTATATTCTTGAATATACACG
>JAHITE010000001.1 GCA_018817585.1 Candidatus Omnitrophota bacterium | reverse complement strand
TTTGCTTTATTTTTTTGTGTTTTGGGTTTTAGTCATTTGAGTTTATTTAGAGTTTAGAAATTAGTGCAATTAGAAATTAGATATTTATTCCTGCTTTCTCGTCCACCTGTCCTCCATAGCTTTAGCGAAGGAGGGTCATCCCTCAATTTTCTGTCAACCTTTTTCAGGATATCACAAACTAAATACTATTCGCTAAACGCTAAACGCTAATCGCTGTTTTTAAAGTTTGTTTTTAAATTCAGCCCAGGGGAATTTCGTACCTGGACATTCAGTGTTCGCCCCTTTTACCTGCCCATGACCCAAAATATTATTTTTAGGAATATTATAATATTTACTTAATCGATTGACTAAATAAATTAAAGAATCCATTTGTTTTGCCGAAACCCTCTCCTGACTAAAGTTTCCCACCAAACAAATACCAATTGCCCGGCAATTCATATTACCTGCTTTACAATGCGCTCCATCTTCCTGCTTAATCCAGCGAGGAGAAACTTCAATTTGCCCATCCAGCTTATCAGCCGTGCCATTGGCAATCACAAAATCATAACCTAAACCACGATTAAATCCCCGGGCCTGATGCGATTTATCAAAACCCAGCGCACTGCCGGAATCAGTAGCACTATGATGGATAATAATATACTTCCATTTTTTAGAAGGATAAAGCGTTACTACCGGACGCACAGGCGCGGCTTGTGATATATTTAAACGCTGCCCCTTTTCCAACATGCTGGAATTTTTTAATCTATTTTCTTTGACAATATGCTCAATAGACACATCATACATTTTACTGATCCGCCAAACCGTCTCCCCCGGGGCAACGACATGAACAATAGTACTGCGCATCCCAGGAGGAAAAATTTCCGGAGTTACCTGTGGCTGCATCTGAGGCCTTACCGTAGGTGGCAATGTTTTTCGTCCTGGAGCTCTCGCGCATGAGCTTAAAGCCAAAAGCAGGAAAACAATCAACCAAACATATTTTACGTTTTTATATTGCCTAATAATATCCATATTTAATGATCATGTCCTATATGTGGTGATTTTACAAACATTAACGGAAAAACTATATCGCTGATACAGCATGGCAACCAAACTGAAATAAACAAAAAAATCATTATCGGAATATAAATCGCAATACTCATCCCCGCATCTTTGGCCATCATGATATGGAACATTGAAGCAAAAGTACTGAGCAATACATGGCCTAAATGGGGGAATTTTGTGGTTGGATTGAAATAAGCAATAATTATCCCCAATAATGCCATGGAATTTATTAATAAAGGTTTTTCAATAAAACCCACATGCATATGCGCATGCGGCATATTCAGCATTTTTTCTCCCAAAAAAGGAATAACCGAATCACTTAAAGTTGCAATTCCTATAGAGCCAACATAGCCAATAACCAAGATAAAAAAGATATTACAGTTTTTCTTATCTATTGGACACTGATAACGTTGATACATCGCGGCTGTTGTCAAAGCACTTAACAATACATGCGCCGGGTGAGAAATATAAAACAAATTTTCTGCGGTTTGGTATGATATCTTATTAAAAAAGAAAACCAGAATAATCCCAAAAACTGCTCCGAGAAAAGTCATTGGCGCATGTGCTTTTAATTCTTTGATAATTTCTTTAATCAGCATAATAAAACTCCTTATAAATATTCAGACGCGAGATAAGAACTGCGAACATAAGCACCGCTTTCAACATGAATAAAACCCAGTTCCTCAGCTTTTTGCTTATAAACAGCGAATCTATCCGGATGAATAAATTCTTTTACGGGATAATGGTTTTTACTCGGCGCGAGATATTGACCAATACTCAGAAAATCGCAACCTGTTTGTTTTATATCTTTCAAAACTTCAAATACTTGTTGCTCAGTTTCTCCTAGGCCAAGCATTATCCCGGATTTCACATAAACATTAGAATTAATTTCCTTAGCTAACTTTAAAACATTCAGCGACCTTTTATAATCAGAATCTATGCGTACTTGACTATAAAATTCCTGAACAGTTTCAATATTATGCGCGAAAATATCGCAACCGGCATGGATTATTTGCTTGATTGAATCGACATTTCCCTGAAAATCCGGCACCAGAACTTCAACTTTAAGCTCAGAATCCAAACATTTTAATCCTTTTATATTTTGGACAAATGCCTGAGCCCCGCCATCAGCTAAGTCATCGCGAGTCACACTAGTAATTACCACATGTTTTAATCCCAATTTTTTTACTGCTTTTGCTAATCTTTTTGGCTCATTATGGTCAAGCTCTTTGGGCAGGCCTTTTTTCACTGCACAAAAACGGCAATGACGAGTACAAACATTGCCCAAAATAAGAAAAGTCGCTACTTTGGCTGAAAAACATTCACTAATATTCGGACAATGCGCTTCTTTACAAACAGTATGCAGCTCCAGCTGACCAAAAAGCCGATGTAAATCTAAACACTTGCCTAAATCAATCTTTTTTTTAAGCCAGTCAGGTTTTTTTGCGGTTTCAATTTTACTCATTTATATAAACCTTAATATCCTAAAATTTAATCTTGCTCTTTTTTTATAATACTTGCTTTTTTAAAATAATTCCATTGTTTAGTCTTATATTTTTCTTCATTTAAAGCATGCGCTAAATCTTGTTCTGCTCTAGTCAAAATGCTTTTTTTAAAATTAATATCATAAGAGGATTTAAATGCCTCTATCAATATTCGGGATACTTCTTTAAAACTAACTCTTCTTTTAAGTTCATCTTGCAAACAGGTAACTCGCTGCTCAATGCCGCCAAGATCCTCTTTTATAAAAGTTTTTATTTTAGCAAAATCCAGTGAAAAAGGAATCGAGCCATGTTGAAAAATAATATCTTTTGAGCGTTTTTGGGCATTACCTCCGATTTTCTTTCCATTAAGCAGAATATCGAATTTTTCAGTTGTCGCAAAACAAAACTCCGAGGGATCTCCATGCTGATAAGTCACAGTATCTCCCGCGAAACAAGGCATAAATCCCATTTCCCGATAAGCATTAAAAACAAAAGCCGTTAATATTCGAAAACTTTTTCTAACTGAATCAGAAAGATTTAAGTCACTCTTTGAGCAAACAATACTATAAGTTATTTCATTATCGTGAAATATTGCTTCGCCCCCGGTAATCCGACGGATAAATTCCAATTTATGAATTAGACACTCAGATAAATTTAAAGCCGCAACCGGAGACTGCGAAGAACCTAAAGAAATAGCTGACGGATGCCAGCTATATATTCGCAGGGTCGGCATCCCGCCAGTATGGATATATGTCTGTAATATGGCCTCATCAATAGCCATATTTGTCGCGGCATCGCAAGGTGGAGAAATTATCAAACGCCAATTAGTCATAAACTGAACATCCCATTCGTGAACTTTAAATTGCAAATTTCTCTTCTAAGACTTCTGCCATCTAAGGTTTAAGTCTCTTGCTGCTTTAGTTTCATCCAAACGTTTTACCGGCATATTATCCGGAGCATCATGCAATTTCTGAGGATCACTATCACAAAGCTTAGCGGCCTCTATCATTAACTCAATAAAATTATCCAATGTTTCTTTTGACTCGGTTTCCGTGGGCTCAATCATCATCGCCTCTTTTACAATCAAAGGGAAATATATTGTTGGCGGATGAATCCCCTTACTTATTAGATATTTAGCTATATCTAAAGCACTGATCCCTTTTTCTTTTTGTAGCTGAGCTGAAATAACAAATTCATGCATACACATTCTATCATAAGGAATCGAAAAATATTTCTTTAATAAAACTCGGCAATAATTAGCATTCAATACTGCTCTTTCCGCGACAGCGATTAAACCCGATTTACCTAAAAGCATGATATAAGCATAACTCTTTAAAATAACTCCAAAATTTCCGCAAAAAGGAGCAATAAACCCTAATGATTTAGGTTTATCATAATCCAGCGCATATGTCCCGTCTGTTCTCATTTTCACTCGGGAAATCGGAAGGAAATCCTTTAATTTTTTAATTACTCCCACCGGCCCCGCGCCAGGACCTCCCCCGCCATGTGGAGTAGCAAAAGTTTTGTGTAAATTTAAATGGACTATGTCAAACCCCAGATCTCCCGGCCGGGATTTACCAAGTATCGCGTTAAGATTTGCCCCATCATAATATACAAGCGCTCCCACTTCATGCGCTGCGTCACAAATACTTTTAATCTGAGAATTATAAATACCCAAAGTATTAGGACAAGTCAGCATAATTCCGGCTACGTCTTCACTAAGTTTATTTTTAAATTCATTAATATCCATACAGCCATTTTCATCAGTGGGAACAATGATTACTTCATAACCCGCGATTGCCGCGCTAGCGGGATTAGTCCCATGCGAAGAGTCCGGGACAATGATATATTTACGCTGCTGCCCCTGATAACGGTGATATGCGGCAATAATCATCACCCCAGTGAGTTCACCATGCGCTCCGGCTAAAGGCTGCATCGTAAATGCATCCATTCCGGTTATTTCCGAAAGTAAACGTTCTATTTTATAAACCACTTCCAAAGAACCTTGAGCCAGCATGCCTCCGCCTCTAAGCTGCGGCATCAATGGATGTAAATCTAAAAACCCGTCTAAAGCCGCGATTTTTTCCGTGAATTTCGGATTATATTTCATTGTGCACGATCCCAAAGGATAAAAATTACTATCTACAGAAAAATTAAGTTTAGACAAATTAGTATAATGACGCACCACATCCAGCTCAGAAACCTCAGGAAGCTCTACGTCTTTAGCTCTAAGATATTTTTTGGGAAATTCAATATCCGGATTAACCGTACAATTCGGTAATTTTAATCCCTTACGCCCTTTTACACTTTTTTCAAATATTAACTGCATAAAACCGCCTCTAAACTTTCTGCCAGCTTTTTAATTTCTTCTTTTGTTCTTTTTTCAGTTACAGTAACTAAAAGATAATTATCCATATCTTTATAAAACCGCCCCAAAGGAAATCCGCAGGCAAACCCCTTTTCAATCATTTTATTTACAACCTCACCGGCATTTTTCGGAAGCAATACTGTAAATTCATTAAAAGTAGGCGTTTTTCTTTTAACTTCAACTCCCGGTATTTTATCCAATACTTCTTTGGCAAACTCACTATTCCGATAATTAATCAAGCTTAGCTCTTTTAATCCTTGTTTGCCGATCAAAGAAAGATATATAATTGCCCGCAAAGCGCAAAGTGCCTCATTTGAGCAAATATTTGATGTCGCTTTTTCTCGCCTGATATGCTGTTCTCTTGCCTGCAAAGTTAAAACAAAACCTCTTTTATTATCTTTGTCTACTGTTTGTCCCACAACTCTACCAGGGATCTTGCGCGCGTATTCTTTTTTTACAGCCATAAATCCCAGATACGGCCCGCCAAAAGAAAGCGGAATCCCCAAACTCTGGCCTTCTCCCGTAGCAATATCAACACCCATCTCAGCCGGAGGTTTCATTAAACCCAAAGCAATCGGATAAACTGATTGAACCAGTAAAGCACCCAAAGAATGCGCTTTTTTAGCAATATCCGAATAATCGTCGATTGCCCCAAAAAAATTAGGATTTTGCACAATCACCGCTGCTGTTTTATCATCTAAATGCTTGTATATCTGATCTCTAGAACTATGTCCATGCTCCACATCTGTTTCAATAAATTCAATTGATAGATTAGTTGTATAACTATATAACATACTCCGATATACTAGATTAACTCCGCTATCGACAATGATCTTACGTCTGCCGGTAATCCGAACAGCCATCATCGCTGCTTCATACAAAGCAGTGCCTCCATCATACAAAGAAGCATTGGCCGCGTCCAGTCCGGTCAATTCACAAATCGCGGTTTGATACTCAAAAATTGACTGCAGCCAACCTTGCGAACATTCCGGCTGATAAGGCGTATAAGCAGTATAAAATTCTGATCTATTGCTTAAAGCATCCACACCTGCCGGAATATAATGGTCATAAAAACCCGCGCCCAAAAAACTGATTAAGTTTGTCGCGTTTTTATTGGCAAGTTTTTTAAAATGTTCAATAACCTCAAACTCAGATTTACCTTCAGGAATATTAAATGATTGTGCCCTAAGATCAGGAGTTATATCTTTAAATAAATCATCGATTTTTTTAACCCCGATCGTTTTTAGCATTTCACTTATTTGTTCTTTTGTGTGCGGAGTATATGGCATTACATGTTTTCCTTTAAATAGTTTTTATATGCCTCAGCATCCATAAGATTTGCCAGCTGCGATTCTTCAGTTATTTCAATTACCAATAACCAGCCTTGCTCATAAGGCGATTGATTAACCAGCTCGGGATTTGCCACGACTTCATTATTAACCGCGGAAATTTTTCCTGATAAAGGAGCATAAACATCTGATGCGGCTTTAACTGATTCAATGGTCGCGATCTGTTTAAACTGTTCACATGGAGCATGTAATGCTGGTAATTCCACAAAAGTAATATCACCCAGCTCATGCTGCGCATGGTCACTGATTCCAATTTTTGCCAAATTGCCGTCTATTTTCACCCATTCATGTTCTTTTGTATAAAATAATCCCTCTGGTACATTCATTATCTACTTCCTTTCCTTATCCGCGCAAACTCCCTTTTTTATAAAAAGGTCTTTTAACCACTTGAGCATTTATTTTAATATTTTCATGTTCTAATGATATTTCGGTACCAATATCAGAGTATTGCTCAGCAATATAGCCCATACCTATGCCGCAGCCCAGACTGGGGGAATAAGATCCGCTGGTCACAATCCCGGCTTTTTGATTGTTCACTAATATTTCATAATCATGACGCGGCGCGCGTCTTGATTCAGTTTGAAAACAACACAATTTTTTACCCAAGCCTTGCTGTTGTTTTTTTTCAATAGCAGCTTTTCCCATAAAATCTTTTTTCATATCCATAAAACTTGCTAATCCAGCTTCCAGCGGAGAAGTTTTTAGGCTAATATCCTGCCCATACAAGGGATAACATACTTCTAATCTTAAAGTATCTCTGGCGCCCAGACCCGCTGGTTTAACATTTTTATTTTCTAAAAGCAGATTCCACAAATCTATAACTTTATCATTATTTATATATAATTCAAAACCCATTTCACCAGTATAACCAGTCCGGCTGATAATAATATTTTCTCCCAGCACTGAGAAATAATCAAAACCATAATAATCCAGATTTAAAATACCCTCACCCGCTATTTCAACCAGGACTTCGCGGCTGAGTGGTCCCTGCAAGTCAAGCTTTGCCAATGAATTAGAAACATTATCAATTTTTACATTATCTTTAGCTAAGTGTTTCTTAATATGTTCAAAATCCGCAGGAGCTGTTGCGGCGTTTACAACCAGCATCCATTTATCCTGTTCTATGCGGTAAATAATAACATCGTCAATTATTCCCGCATTATCATTAAGCATAAATCCATATTTACAAGTTTTTAAAGGCATATTTACCAGATTTTGAGTTAAAACTTTATCTAAATTACTCAATAAAGCATCAGCTTGAATCATGAATTCACCCATATGACAAATATCAAACACTGAGCAATTATTCCTTGTCCATTGATGCTCATTGATTATGCCTTCATATTGAATTGGCATAAGCCAGCCGCCAAAAGGCGCGGATTTTGCGCCCAATTTATTGTGCTGCTCAAATAAGGGAGTTTTTTTATTTTCCATATAATTTAATGCCAAAATAGTGTTAGGTTAGGCATTTAAGATATCACATTCTATATATAATTTCAAGCATTTTCAGTTAAAAAGAGATCACTGTCTTCTGTTTTAAGTATAGCGTCTTGCGTATTGCGTAAAAACACTCAATACAGGTTTCGCGGTTAGGGGGACGATGCCCGTTTCGTTTCAGGGCAAAGTCTATCGGCTTTAAATTTATTTTTTTAACCGTAACCATTAAACATTACCGATACGGGCTTCGTAACCGATTACCTTTTACCCGCTCTTTTTCTATCTTCCATTTTTGAGCTTTAGTCATTTAAGTTTATTTAGAAATTAGTGTAATTAGAAATTAGAAATTTATTTTCTGTTCTTTTGCTTTTCCTGCTTTTAGCTTTTGTTTTTACTATGAGCCATGAGCTATCAGCTATGAGCTAAGCTCTTTTTGTTTTCAGGCTATGCCCATAACCTTTAGCAATCGTTCTCCCCAAAGATATTGTCATAGCGCCAACACAGCCGTGACAGTCATCAGGATCCTCTTTAACGCATATTTTATCCGGATATATCCGATAATGCTCTCGATACATCTGCGGGGTCAGATTCGGCATAATCACATTAGCTCCGCAGCGCAATACTTTTTGTCTGCCTTGAGGATCGATTGAGCCCACAGCAGTTGTTGCCGGCAAATGCGTATTTTTTGTTAAAATCCGCACCAAAGCAATAACTTTGCGCATCATCTCTACTGAACCTTTCTCCGTTGATTGCAAGGGTGTTTCCGGATTAGAAATAAATGGCCCGATACCAATCATATCCAGATCCAGCTCAAGCATTAAAAGTATATCCTCAGCAATTATTTCCGCTGTCTGTCCGGGCAAGCCGATCATACAGCCTGAGCCTACTTGAAACCCGGATTGTTTTAAATCCTTTAAACATTTAATTCTCGCTTTATAATCAGAATCTGGCTTTAACTTTTTAAACAATTCCTGATTCGAAGTTTCAAAGCGAAGTAAATAACGCTCCGCCCCTGCCTGACGCAGCTTTTGATAATCAGCCAAACCCCGCTCACCTACTGATAAAGTAATCGCGCAATCTGTCTGCTGCTTAATTTCCCGGACGATATCACACAATTGCTCGATTGAATAAGCATAATCTTCTCCTGACTGCAAAACCACGGTTTTATAATTAAGCAGCATTGCTGATTTAGCGATATCAATTATTTCCTTGCTGGATAATCGATACCTTAATACAGCTTTATTATCTTTTCTTAATCCGCAATAAAGACAATCCCGCGCGCAGTAATTAGAAAACTCAATTAATCCTCTAAGATGTATTTCATCGCCGCAATAGATTTTTCTAATAATATCAGCAAACTTAAACAAAATTTCTTCAACATTGTTTTGTAAGAAATACACTATATACTGCTTTAGAATCTGCCGATTTTTGACTAAAACAAGCTGATACAATGCCTGAATATCACCGAGCTGCTTAGCGCTCAATTTACTGACGCTGTATATAATAATCCCCTGCGTTTTATCTAGTTCTATGCGTTTCGCATCAAACATTAGCTGCTTATCAATATTTTGGCCAAAAGCAAATTCCCATCTGTTTGCCTTAATATTAATAAAATGCACTATAATCGGATACAATTGCTCAACACACTCAGTTAAATACTTGAGTTCTCTATATATATCCTGATTCAGAGTTTCCGTTTGATTAGAAATAAAGATCTCTTTCGCCATTTTTCACCCGATTATAATATTCCATAAACTGTTCAAATACCTGAGGCAGTGTTTGTTTTATTTCCTGGATCTCTTTGGCAATTATCTCCTCTGCTTTTGCCTTTGTTTTCTCCGAGGCAAAATCATCAACCCATTCTCGAAAAGTTAAAACCGCATTCAGTTTACAAAACTTCCCTTCTTTCCCGCTGCGCAGCATATCCATGATGCACTCCCCGGTACGGCCGCAGCGATATCCCGCGGTACAAAATGAAGTAATATATCCCATCTGAATATATTCATTAATTAATTCTTCCAAACTCCGCGTATCTCCAAGTATAAACTGCTGTCTTTGCCCTTGCTGTTGCTCAGTCTTATCACTATATGAACCAATAGCAATTTTAGTTGACGCGTCTGTCTGGGTTATGCCCAAAGCAATCGCCTGCTTTCTGATCTCGGCATTTTCCCGAGCAGTGATAATCAATCCGGTATGCGGCACTGCTAATCTCAAAACCGTAATGATTTTTTTAAAATCTTCATCGGAAACTTTATATTTCAGATTAGCGGTAAGCGGAGTATTATCTGCTGGTTCAATCCGCGGAAAAGAAATTGTATGCGCGCCTACTCCAAATTTTGCTTCTAATTCCAAATTGTGTGTGATCAATCCCATAACTTCAAATTTCCAATCATACAATCCAAATAATACCCCCAAACCGACATCATCAATTCCCGCCTCCATTGCTCGATGCATGACATAAAGCCGCCAGTTATAATTGCCTTTAAGCGTGTTCTCAGGATGCACATTTCTATATGTTTGAGGATGATACGTTTCCTGAAAAACCTGATAAGTTCCAATCCCCACCTCATGCAAACGCTTTAATTCTTCAATCGAAAGCGGCGCCGCGTTAACATTAACTCTTCTTATTTGTCCAACACCTTTAACGGTTTTTTCTCTTATTCCATAAATTGTTTTAACTGAATTAACCATATAATCAATACCCGTGCTCGGATGCTCCCCATAAACCACAACCAGCCGCTTATGCCCGATCTTGCCGCATAACACTCGAACTTCTTTTTCAATCTCGGACAATGAAAGAATTTTTCTTTGATTAGCATGATTATCTTTTCTAAACGCGCAATAAAGGCAATTATTCACACAGGCATTGCCTAAATATAAAGGCGCAAAAGTAACAATCCGATTATCATACACTTTCTTTTTAACGGTTAAAGCTGTTTGCTGCATCAGCTCCCATAAATCAGGATCAGTAACATTTAAAAGACAAGCCACATCCTTAAGACTCAGCGTTTTTATGTTTAATGATTTTTCTAGAATCCTCAACACCGTATCTTTATCAGGACTTTTAGCCTTTTCAATTAAAGAATTGATTTTATCCTCATCAATAAAATTCTTCCCATCAGCTAAATATTTATCGATTTGCCCTTGTTTTATCCGCTGATTAATCCAATTTTTATGTTCTTCAGTTTTTAATTCCATTATTTCCTCCGTCTAATATTTTTTTTGCTTTTTTATAAGCATCAAGCGCCGCGGGAAAAGGGCTTAATACCCTTTCAATCACTCCCTGCAGCTTGGCAATACATACTCCATAATTACTAATCCCGACTCCCGCTTGCTCAGCTAGCGCTATCCGGCTTAACATCGCCCGGCGATTAACCATGCATCCTCCGCAATGAATAATCAGCTTGTAATCTTTTAAATTTTCCGGATAATCACTGCCGCAGCAAGTATCAAATATAAGTTCTGCTCCAGTATACTGCCGAAACCAACGCGGTATCTTAACGCGGCCAATATCATCTTCGATCGGATGATGTGAACAGCTTTCCGCGATTAAAATCTTATCTCCTGACTTAAGCGTGTCAATTATCGCAGCTGCCTGCGCGGCTTTTATTAAATTCCCTTTAAACCTAGAAAATAAAATTGAAAAAGTAGTACATTTAACATCCGCTGGCGTATCAGCCACCATTTTTAAAACAACTTGAGAATCACAAATCACAATGTCTGGCTTGCGCAGCATACTTGCCAAAACATGTGCATATTCTCTTTCCTTAACCACAATACTTATCGCGTCATTGTCCAATATTTCTCTGATTGTCTGAACCTGGGGCAAAATTAATCTCCCCTTAGGTGCCTGTAAATCAATCGGCACAATCAATACTGCGATCCCTGATGCTGGAATAAGATCACTGATCAAATCAGCCGGCTTTAAAAAATCATCCGGACAAACATCAATCAGCAAATTTTTAAAACTATTGATTACTTGCTCCTGATTATTCTGATCAATACTTGAACAAATCAATATATGCTCAGAAAAACCTTTAAGCTGCCGCAGATACTCAGTGCTCGGAGTATTAATATCTGCTTTATTAATAACCACAAGCAACGGAATATTTTCCTCCTTTGCTTTTTGAGCTATTAAGCTCTCATAATCTTGCCAAATCCCTGCTTCGACAATAAGCACAACGATATCCGCTCTTTTAAACACAGCATAAGTTTTTTTAAGCCGCTGTTCAGAAAGTGCTGAGGCATCATCAATGCCCGCTGTATCTAAAAAAACCACAGGCCCTAATGGCAATAATTCCATTGTTTTTTCCACAACATCAGTTGTCGTCCCGGCAATCGGAGATGTTATTGCCACATCCTGCAAACTTATGTAATTAAGAAATGTTGATTTGCCCACATTCATTCTACCAAATAAGCCAATTTGGAGACGTAAGGATTTAGGAGCTTTATTCATCTTTTTTATACCCCAATGATACAATATTATGCGGATCAAGCACTTTAGAGACCAACTCCTTGCCTAGTTTATCTTGCAAAAAATCACTTAGACATATATTACTATTTTCGCTTAACCGGACAAACTCCTGAACTAATTCTGTTGCTTTTTCATATCCCAAATACGGAACAAAAGCGGTTATCAAGCAAAAACTTTTATTTAAATATTCACTGCATATTTTTTCATTAGCTTTTATCTGTAAAATATGTTTCGTCAATATTTTATTAGCATTGATTAGGATATTGATTGACTCTAATATTGCATCTGCTAAAAGCGGCATAAATTCATTGATCTGAAAAGTACTTCTACTCACCGCTTCAGTTATTAAAAAATCATTGGCAATCACTTTTAAACCTGCTTGGATTATTGCTTCAATAATTACTGGATTAATTTTTCCCGGCATAATCGAAGATCCAGCCTGGACAGCCGGCAGCTCTATTTCTTTGAGCAAATGCAGCATTCGCAGGTCTTGAGAGATCTTAACCAGATTTTGCGCGTGGGCTTTAATAATCCCTGATATTTCCACAAAAGCATCACTATTCGCTGTATTATCCACCAAATTCTCTGCTCGACAAATTCCCAAATTAGTAAGCGTTCGCAGTTTTTCAATTACCAGAAAAATATAATCACGCGGAGCAGTAAGTCCTGTTCCCACTGCTGTTCCCCCGATATTAACCGTCCGAATCCGTTCCTGAGATTTAAACATTCTCCATCGATCCCGGCCAAAGGCTTCAGCGAAACCGGAGAATTCAAGACCCAAAGTAATCGGCACAGCATCCTGTAACTCAGTCCTCGCGATTTTAATAATGTGGCTGAATTCTTTTTCTTTTGCCTGAAAAGCCCCTTGCAGTTTAGCAATCAGCTCACTCAATAAGTTAAGTTTATAAATCACCGCGATTTTTAAAGCCGTAGGATAAACATCATTTGTTGATTGATGCTTATTAACATCTTCAATCGGATGGATAAAGTTATAATCCCCTTTATTTTTACCCATTTTTTCAATCGCGATATTAGCAATAACTTCATTAATATTCATATTGGTCGAAGTACCGGCGCCGCCTTGCAAAGCATCAACGATAAATTGATCATTGTGCAAACCATTATAAATATCATCACATGCCCCGCAGATCAAATCAGCTTTTAACTGCTCAAGATAGCCCAGTTCAAGATTAGCCATAGCACAAGCCTTTTTTACCAGCGCCAGAGCATGAATAAGTGAAATATTGGTCTTATATCCGGTTATTGAAAAATTTTCCCAAGCCCTTTGCGTATGTATACCCCAATACACGTCTTGACAAACTTCTTTTTTGCCTAAAAGATCAGTTTCAATCCTATTTTCCATACTTACCTCTATTTGTTTTGTGAGTTTTGTTTACTCAAAGCTGATTTAACTGAAACTCCGGCGATATTACCCAATCTGCCGGTCATTGTTCCCAAATCATCGGTGGTTATATCCACAGTCAAAGTAATTACACTGCAATTCTTCTCTTTATACGGCAAGCCCACTCTGGCAACAATATTCTCACCATAATCCGAAAGAATTTTATTAACCGCATCCGCTTGTTTTTTCCGATCTTCCAAAATAATCCCGACAAATCCTAATCTTTTTTCCATAATAAATACACCTCATATCTTTATCAGAAATTGTAGGGGAGGGCCTTGCGTCCTCCCGTATATTAATATCATTCCATTGTCACGGGCCGGCGCAAGACCGGCCCCTACATACCGCTGTTTTATAAAAAAAAACCAACCTTAAATACTCCTTAAGGTTGGGATATGCTCAAATTAAAACTTTTATTCCCGACCCTTGGCTTTAGATTTAAATAATCCTTACCGCAGGATATAATACAAATTTAAAATTTTATGTTTTCAACTCTTCAATCGCCTTGGCTACCAAAGTAACATATGTCATTACACTTGAACCGCCGACCAGTACAGCTACCATACAGGCTTCCAACATCTCTTCTTTGCTCCAGCCAGCTTCCAAGCAATGTTTTACTGCCTTAGGAATACAAACCGGACATTTTTGCGTAACACTGGCAATCAATAAAAGCAGCCACTTAGTTTTTTCCGGAACTTTACCGGTTTTAGTCAACTTATCTTTTTCACTGATAAAAGCCGCGTATTCCTCAGGAATCGTTGTCCGAATATCAGCCATCAACTTATTAAATTCAGCCAGAGTCTCTTTTGGATCATATTGCATAATACCAGCTCCCTTCTTAGACTTTAAAATTTATTATAAATACTCATTTTTGTCAAGATATTTAACATAATCCGCTACATTATCTTCCAAACTATTAAACTTAAAATCACAGCCAGCGGCTCTCAGCTTATCCATATCCGCACAAGTATAATACTGATATTTCGGCTGCAGATAATCCGGCATATCAATATAGTTTATCGCCGGAGTTTTACCCAGAGCCTTAAACATCGCATTAGCCAGATCATTCCATGTCTGAGCTTTGCCGGTTCCCAAATTAAAAATACCTGTTGTCCGAGGATTATTAAACATCCAAAACATTACTTCCACCGCGTCTTTTATATATATAAAATCTCTTTGCTGCTGCCCATCTTTATAATCCTTATGATAAGACTTAAATAAACTAATCGATCCTTTATTTTTCACTTCATTAAATTTTTTACAGACAATACTGCTCATATCATCTTTATGATATTCATTTGGCCCAAAAACATTGAAAAACTTAATTGCTGTGGCTTTTTTATCAAATCCGTTGTTCCGCATCCAAAGATCAAACATCTGTTTTGAATATCCGTACATATTTAGAGGACTAAGCAAATTAATATCCTGGTTATCTGCATAACCACAAGCTCCGTCACCATAGGTAGCTGCTGATGATGCATAGATAAAAGACGCTTTATGCAAAAAAGCCCATTGAGCAAGAATCTTCGAATATTCATAATTATTTTGAATAAAATAAGCGCCGTCTTTACAAGTTGTTGAACTGCATGCCCCCATATGGATGACTTTTGTCGGAACAGGCAGTTTATCTTCAACCACTAATCTCAAAAACTCATCTTTTTGCATATAATCAGCAAATCTTTTTCCAACCAGATTTTTCCATTTCTCAGTTTGATCAAGCTCATCTACGACAATAATATCATCAATTCCCTGGCTATTTAATTTCCAAAGAAATCCGCTGCCGATAAACCCCGCACCACCGGTTAAAATAATCATTACAACTCTCCTTAAATGAGAGCCTGACTTACAGAGTGTTAACGATGTAAAGTCAGCCTGCTCGAATTTAGTCCGAAATGACTGCGACCTAGCAGGCACTTTCGGAATCATTATTATTTTAAACTTATTATACCAAAAAATCACAAAAAAGCACTTAGCAACTTTGTTTTACTTTCACCTTGTGAACTTGCGTCTTTGTGTCTTATTGCTTTCCTGCAAATTGCGTCCACGGCAAAAACACATCTTTTCGCTAAGCCTGAGACTGCATCGTGCAGTCTCAGCCGCGCGTTCTCTCTATTTTGACATCCCTGTCAAAATCACGTTCGAAAGCGCCGCTCAAAGAGAATTTTTGCCTTGCGAATCAGCTATCAGCCATGAGCCAAGCGCGAAGCGCTTTCTGCTTTGTCTTGTCCTAAAATATGACACTTTTCTAGTATATAGCTTTACTCAATACCCAAGATAATCAGCAAATTTTACGCCAGTCAAAAATTTTCTTGCTATAAAACAGCAAGATCACTAAATACGCGCCGTATTTTCGGCACTGCGAAACTCGCCCTGAAAATTTTAATGAATAAGCTCAAACAGGTCCTCGTGCCCTAACGGGTCCCCAAAAATCCAACACGTATTTACCTAAATTTTTGAAAGCTTAAAAATCTCCCGATTATCTTTCACAAAATTCGCTTTTCTTGGTTTTTCTGCTTTTCTGCTTTTGTTTTTCTATTCGCTAAACGCTAATCGCTATCCGCTGTTTTATTCACAATCAAAAGAAACTAGTCTCAATTCCCGCATATCCGAATCTTCAAAATGCAGTTTTGCTGTTTCTATCGGAGTCCCTTTGCCTTGTTCCTTAAAAAAATAGGTTAATATCTCGGGATTTATCTCGGTAAATTCCCCCATTTTCAGATAAACATTTGTTATTTTTTTTGTATTATTTTCTTCTGCCAGCTTGAGTAAATCCTGAAAAAGATTTTTTATCACATGCATTTCATGCATAAAAGCCTCCGGTAATTACGTTTTATGTACTATAACAAAGTCATGTTTACATTTGCAGCTTTAAACGGTTATGGTTAAGGTTACGATGCCCGTTTCGTCTCATGGTAACGGCTGTCGTCTTAAAATTTATTATTTTTAACCTAAACCGTTTAACGTTACCGATACGGGCTTCGTTACCATTAAACCTTGCCCAGTGTCAATACATCTTTGTTATTGTACACGTTTATTTCAATATGCTTTTTCGAATAATCTCAATTATTTGATCTGCGGTTTTTTTAACCTCTTCGGAGAGCCCTTCACCCAAACAAACTGATTTAGGCTGAATTCCCATAAAATATATTTCTGTTTGTATGCTTTGCCTGATTATAGCGGTAATAACGTTTAAAGGTATGGCATGCGTACTCAGAGTTGTCTGGGGTATTTTATCTTCCGGGATTATCCGCACAGCCCCGAATTTCCCTCTAAAATCAGCGGCATCAAAGATCAATATTCTTTTCGGAGCAAGACTAATCACATCCTCGATAATATTTTCCGGCGTATAGCCGGCATTGATCAGCTTTAAATCTTTTATTCGTTCAAGTCCCTGAGCAATATAAGGCCCCACACCATCATCTGACCTAAAAGAATTCCCGACAGCAACAATCAAGTCACTGTCGGGATTAATCTTTAATAATTCAATTATATCAGCAGTCAATGTATTTAACATTAAGAAAATGCGCTGAACAGGAAATACAAGGATCATAAGCCCGAACCAGCATTTCCATGAGTAAAGTTATTTCATCCTGATTTTTATCCAATACTTCCGGAACCAGTTTTTGCATATCTTTTTCTATATTATTACAATTCTGCCCAGTAGGAATAATGCAATTAGCATTTACAATCATCCCTTTTTTATCTACCTCATATTCATGAAAAAGGATTCCCCGGGGGACTTCTACCGCGCCCACTCCTTTACCGGCTTTGACCGGTATCTGGCCATTTTCATTTAAACCAACTGTAATTGCCTGAGCATAGTCAACCCCATCATTTTTAAATTCTTTAAGAATTTTAATTGAGTCTTCCAAGCTGTGAATACATTCAATCAGCTGCGCCGCGGTATTTAAAAACGGATTAGTCGTGATTGGCTTTAAGCCGATTGCATTCGCCACTTTTTTTGCTTTAGGATGCAATTTTTCAAAATTAAGATTCACTCGCGCCAAAGCGCCGACCATATAGGAATCACGGCTGGCTTTAGTATGCTTTGCCGAAGAATGCGGCACGACAAATTCATTGGTAATTTTTTTATAATCATGCTTATCCATGCGCAAACCATCAGTTGAACCAATGTCCCCAGATAAAAGCGGATATTCATCTGTGTCATTTACCAAGCCAACATATTCAGTTTCTCTTTGAAATTCCGGAAATTTAAGACTTGCCCCCAGCTCAATAGTCGGAGCCATATCCACCTGAATGCTTTCTAATATCTCAAGCATAGTATCAATATCTTTTTCTTTTGGCAATTTAGTAAACCCGCCGACAATCGCGCTAATCGGATGCACATGCCTGCCCACTAAAACATCACACACATCATTACAGGCTTTTTTCATTCGCAAAGCCCTGCGCACAACATCATTATGGGTATGAATTAAAGGCACAAAACTTTTTACTCCCAAAAGATCCGGAGCCACCAAAAGATATATATGCAGAATATGACTGTCCAGATTTTCCAAATGCAATAAAAGCTTGCGCAGTTTAATTGTCTGTTCTGTGGGAATAAAGCCAATCGCATCCTCCGCGGCCTGAATAGATGCTAAAGTATGCCCGCAGGCGCAGATTCCGCAGATTCGGCTGGTAATATGCTGCGCTTCAAAAATCGAACGGCCTCTGAGCATGCCTTCAAAAAAACGCGGAGATTCGACAATGTCCAAACGGCATTCTTCCAATTTACCATTTTTGACATTTACCACAATATTTCCATGCCCTTCTACCCGGGTCAGATACTCAACATTTACTTTTACATTTTTACTCATCAGTTTTCAACTCCCCTAACTCACGCGGCTTGTTGTACATGTTTATTTTATTTTCTATCCATTCCAAAGAAATATTGTATTTTTCTAAAATATCTTTCTGCCCCTTTTCCGCGGGATTACTGACAATCCCTCGACAGCCATAACAGATATTCCCATTATTAATACACCAAGAATTGCAGCCGGCGCGGGTAATCGGCCCCATACAAGCAATCCCCTTATCATACATGCATTCATTTTCATTTAGTTTACATTCAACACAAACCGCGTTATCCGGCACATTATAAGCAATGCCCATCAAAGCTGCTTTTAAGACTTTAACAAACTCCGGAATATATACCGGGCATCCAGTAACAGTGTAATCAACCGGCACTACCTGATGCACTGCCCGAGTAGGAATAGTATCAAAATGTTTCGCGTCTTTTTGATAAACATATTCTCTAATATCTTTTAAATCAAAGTTATTTTTCATCCCATTAATCCCGCCAATAGCAGCGCAAGATCCATAAGCAATCAGCACCTTGGCAGTTTTTCTAATTTTTTTAATTCTTTCCACACCATGAGGAGTAGTAATGCTACCCTCAACAATAGCTACATCATATGTACTAGATTTTTCCGACATTACTTCTCTAAATTCAACAACATCGATCAAGTCTAAAACATCCAGCAATGCTTCGCCCATATTTGCCACTTGCAGCTGACAGCCCTCACAACAGGTAAAATCAAAAAACGCAACTTTAACTTTTTTCATAATTATAATGCCTCGTGTTTTCCCTTTATCTGATCATAACTATATACCGGTCCATCCTGACAGCAATAATGTTCGCCGATTTGGCAATGCCCGCATTTACCCACTCCGCATTTCATATGCCGCTCCAAAGATAAAAGTATTTGTCTTTCTGGAATATTTTTCTTAAGCAATTCGGCAATAACAAACTTATACATTATCGGGGGCCCGACTACAATCGCGAATGTCCTGGCAATATCCAGATTCACTCCGGGAATTAAAGAAGTAATTAAACCCACATTGCCTTTCCAGTCAGGATCAGAGCGATCAACAGTACATTGAAAATTCACATCCAAACGCTTTTCCCATTGTTTTACTTCATCGCCAAACAGCATGTCTTTAGGACTTTTACAGCCAAGCAGAATATTTACTTTTCCATAATCGCGGCGATTATCAATAACAAAATTAATCAATGAGCGCAGCGGAACAATTCCCAGCCCTCCGGCAACAAACATCAAGTCATTACCTTCAAGAATATTAGTCGGAAAACCATGCCCAAACGGGCCACGGATACCAATAACATCACCTACATCAAGTTTATGCAAAGCACCGGTTAAAACTCCGGTATTTCTTACTACCAACTCAAAGGAACTTCTTTTGGTCGTAGGTGACGATGAAACAGAAATCGGCGCTTCGCCAATCCCCGGGATTGAGATCATCACAAACTGCCCTGGGTCATGATCAAGAACTTCATTGCCAGCCAAAGATATTTCAAAAAACTTTTCCAAAGCAGTCATCTTTTTAGCACGAATGATAGTTCCCTTTTTAACTATATACTCGGACTCTTTAAGCGGCACTTGTATCATTTTTTTTCCTCTGCTAAAGCATTGACGGTTTCTTTTAATTTTATCTGAGCCATGCATGTTCTAGTACATCTTCCGCAGCCAGTGCAGAAATAACGGCTGAATTTATCTACCGGGTAATTAAATTTTCGCATATAACGATGTTTCTGGCGATTCGCGCGTTCTTCTCTAAAACTTTCGCCCCCCGCTACTTTAGCGAAATCTTCATTCTGACAAGAGTCCCAAACTCGCACACGACTGCCAGTATTAAAATCAAGGTTCATCTCATCTTTAATATCAAAACAATAACATGTAGGACAAACATTTGTACAGTTCCCACAAGCAACGCATTTAGCGCCAAGGTCTTTCCAAACTTTACTATTAAAAGATTGCTCAAAAACCCCTTTTAAATCACTGTGTTTCACATTTAATTCATTTTTAAATATTTTGCTTTTTGCTGCCCGTAAATTTTCCAGTTCTTTTAAATGCTCGTCATTAGCTTTAGTAAAAAGACTGATTTCCTCTACTATTTTTTCACCCAGCTGAGTATTAACATGGACAATAAAGCTATCCTTAAGCTCAGTAAAAAATAAATCATATCCCCCATTGGGAATATGATTATCCATTGACGCGCAGCTGGCAAATTCATCACAATAATCATTACACTCAAAACCAATTATCGTAATCTTATCTTTTCTAACTATATAATTAATATCTTTCGGTTTATTGGTGAAAACCATATTCAGGCATTGGATGCCCGCTAAATCACAAGTATGCACTCCGAAAATTGTAAGCTCCTTGTATTCAAGTACTGGAGTCCATTCAAATTTAGACTTATTGAATTTCATAATTGTTTCTTGCTGCGGCATAAAATATTTTTTCGGAGGTAAAATAGTGGGGATATAGTGTAAAGAAATTTCCTGGCCAGTGGTTACTTCTTGAAACGCAAAACTCTTTTGACCTTTTTTAACCGGAGCGACAACTGTTTGAATAAGAGCGAGCTTCGCTACAAAATCATTAAAATCTTTCTTCTTCAGTACTACATATTTTTCCATATAGTCTACCCTTTATTAATGATTTAGAAAGTATTTAGTAAATATTTAACCATAAAACTAAATTCTAGTCAAACATATTTTAAACAGATCATTTAAATAACTGGTATAGATTTTAATCAAAAACTAAAACAATAAACTAACTCCGTGCGATCAAGTAATCCAGAAATTAAATTGAGGAAAGTCTCTCCTTTACAAGCGAACTTGTCTTTCTGGCATCAGCACTAATTCCCACTTTAGCCAAAACCTCTTTCATTACTTTTCCCATGTCCTTTTGAGACACTGCACCGGTTTCTGCTATAACTTGATCGATTATATTAATTAACTGCGATTCATCCATAGGCTTAGGCAAATATTCCGCTATAATCGACAGTTCTTTTTCTGCCTTAAGAATAATATCCTGTTTGTTAGCGGCAATACCGCTTTCTTTAGTTTCAGTAATTTGCTTTTGATTTTTCTTAAGCACGCCAATAATTTCTTCTTCAGATAAAACATCTTTTTTTAAATCAATCGCTATATATTTCATTGCCGCTCTTATAAAATTTAAAAGCTGTGCCCGCTCCTTATCTTTACTTTTAAGAGCAGTTACATAATCATTATATATTCTTTTTTCCAGTGTAAGTTCATTCATAATTAATTTAGGATAACATAAAAAGCGATTTTTAAAAAACATTTTTTTAAAGTTTACTTTTTTGCTCCAGGATTTTCCTTTCATTTTTTGATAAACTCTCAATCCCTTGACTTGATATTTTATCAAGAATTTCATCAACTCTTTGGTTAATATTCCTTAAGTCATTCTGTTTTTTTATCTCTTTCTTACGCTGCTGAGTCTCATACCAATCAGCTATGCTCAACTTCGCTAAAACAGAACGAATTGTCTGATTTTTAAAATAAAAATAGCCGAACATTCCTCCGCCCAGGTGGGCAATATAAGCTACCTCGCTGCCGGGATTAGATAATGCGCCTAAAAGATTAATCCCCGCCAATACCATTGCCGCATAGCGCATTTTCATTGGAAAAATAAAAAAAAGCAAAATAACGCTTTCCGGAAACATGATCGCAAAAGCAACCAATAGACCAAATATCGCGCCTGAGGCTCCCACCACAGGATAAGTAGCATTATGCGCGAAAACTATACTGCAAATCCCCGCGCCTATTCCGGTAAAAAAATAATACCCCAGAAACTTTCTACTTCCCCAGGTCTGTTCCAAAACCGTTCCAAACATCCAAAGCATCAGCATATTTAAAACCAGATGCCACAACCCGGCATGAACAAAAAGATAGCTGACCAGTTGCCATAACATTAACCGTGATAAGACCAGACTCGGAACTAATCCCAAGTACATCATCCAGGGAACATCACGCAGAATATTAATTATCACAAAAACAATTATATTAATGATAATTAAAACTGTTACAGCACTTTGTTTATTATAATTGGAGCCAAAACTCGGCGAAAAATTATTTATCATATTATGTCTCGTCCTAATATAATTGACACTTGGTAAAGGTTACGATGCCCGTTTCGTTTTTGGGCAACGGCTATTGGCTTAAAATTTATTTATTTTTAACCGTGACCGTTTAACGTTACCGATACGGGTCTCGTCACCGTTAAACCTTGCCACTACGGTTTTCTGCCACCCTTTTTAATCCTATCTACTGACTTGCCATCAGCTGTTTAACATCCAAAGGGATCGCTATCGGCTTAATCTGAGCATTTACACACACCCAGGTTACTTTTGCCTGAATCAATATTCTGTCAGCTATTTTTATCTGCTGATTAAATTTCACAGAAGACCTGCTCACTGCTTCAACTTCTGTTTCAACTCGGATACTATCTTGATAGCGCGCCGGAGACTTATAATCAATTTCCACCCGCGCCACAACAAAAAGAACTTCCTTTTTCGCTAATTCTCCGGTATGGATACCAAGCTGCGCGCAATATTCAGAACGGCCTTCTTCTAAATATTTTAAATAATTAGCATAATAAACAACTCCCCCGGCATCAGTATCGTGATAATAAATTTTCTTTGTAATTGAAAAATTTTTACTCATTTTCAGACCTCTTATTTTTAAATTCATTGGTTAAAACTGATATCTTATTAATATAACGCTCATAGCATCTATTCATTATTTGATCATAATCCTGATCCGACTCCTTTAATATTTCAAGACAAAGAATCAGTAAATCTCCGGTCTCAGTAATATAATGTTTATCTTTTTGCTGATAAAGTTCTTTTATCTCCTGCACATGTTCCCGCATAAGCTCAAGCAATACTTGCATATGCTCTTTTTTTTCTAAAGTATTCAGTTCTTGAGATAATAAATGTATTGATTTTATTTTTTGTTTTGCAAAACTTGTAATTGATTTTTCCATAATGATTTATTTTTATTTAATTTGCGCTTAATCACCAAAACTTGTGCCCACACTTCTTGCGGCCTTTACCAATGGATGATTTTTAGTAACCAGTTTCGGGCCTTTGGCCACATCTTTGAGTTTTACTGCTTTAAAAGAACATCCTCTGACTCCCACCATTGTGCCAAATTGTTTTTTGTTTATCAAGTCAGCGACCTGCACACCCAGCTGTGTAGCTAAAACCCGATCATTTGCCGTTGGCGATCCGCCGCGAATTAAATGACCCATTACAACTGCCCGGGTTGAAAGTCCGGTTATTTGTTCAAGATTTTTAGCCAAAACATTGCCTATCCCCCCTAAACGTTCGGCAATAGTGCTTTCTTTAACCATTCTTTGAATCACAACCTGACCGCCTTTAGGCTTTGCCCCTTCGCCAATAACAATAATACTGAATTTACTGCCCCGCTTATTCCGCGCTTTAACCACTTGCGCGACCTTCTGAATATCATAAGGAATTTCCGGAATAAGAATAATATCACCGCCGCCAGCTATCCCGGCATGCAAAGATATCCATCCCGCGGTACGGCCCATAAGTTCTAAGATCATGATCCGATGATGTGACTGAGCCGTGGTATGCAAACGATCAATACCTTCGGTAGCAATCGAAACAGCTGTATCAAAGCCAAATGTTACGTCTGTCCCCCGGATATCATTATCAATTGTTTTTGGTACTCCGACAATCGGCACTCCGTCATTACTTAAGCGGGAAGCAATTGCCATTGTTCCATCACCGCCAATACAAACAAGACAATCCATTCTTTGGCGCTTAATATTTGCTAAGACTTGCTTTGATTTATCAGTTATTATTGTCTGCTTATTTTTTACTTCCACTACCCGGTAAGGATTTGCGATATTCGAAGTTCCCAAGATTGTCCCGCCCAAGGTTAGAATGCCCGAAACATCTGAGTACCCCAGCATACGATATTTATTAGCTATCAAACCCTCATATCCATCTTTTATTCCAATGATTTGCGCATTATGTTCAATCATTAGTTTCTTTGCAACAGCCCTGATAACTGCATTTAATCCCGGACAATCTCCTCCCGCAGTCAAGATCCCTACTCTCATTTTTTTATTCATTTTAAACTCCTCTGTAATTATTTATTAGTATTGCGTCGTGAGTCATGCGTATCGCGTTTAGTTGCAAAGTCACTGGATAATAGTCAATGGTCGATGGCTAATAGCTAATCCGCCAGGCAAAAATTCTCTTTGAGCGGCGCTTTCGAACGTAATTTTGACACGGATGTCAAAATAGTAAGAACGCGCGGCTGGGCCTGCACGATGCAGGCTCAGGCTTAGCGAAAAGACGTGTTTTTGCCTGCCAAACAACTCTTGCTCATTATTACAGGTCACAAAGACACAAGTCAATAGTTTATAGCTTTTAGCTATCCTGCTTTTCTAACCGCTATACACTTTTCAGTATTGCGTCGTGAGTCGTGCGTATCGAGCAAAAAGACCCAACTACTCAATACTCAAGATGATCAGCAAACTTTACGCGGGTCATAAATTTTCTTGCTATAAAACAGCAAGATCAATAAATCCGCGCCATATTTTCGGCACTGCGGAACTCACCCGCCTAAGTGCGGCGGGCTCAGACAGGTCCTCGTGCCCTAAAGGGTTCCCGAAAATCCAACACGTATTTATCTAAATTTATGAAAGCTTAAAAATTTTCTAATCATCTTTCACAAACTTCACTTTTCTGCTTTTGCTTTTCACTTTCAACTTTACAAACTTTATAAACTGTATTAGCTCTCGTTTTTGCTTTTGTTTTATACTCAATACGCGATACGCAATACTACTTAGCGTAGTTTCTAATTGCCTTAATCCTTAATAATACCGGTGGATGCGAATATGATAAAAATACTTTTGCCTGATGCGGTGTTAAATTAGACAGATTATCCACTGTAAGTTTTTTCAAAGCATCAATAAAAGCATCAGGCTTTTTATAAGTCTCCACTGCAAAACGATCAGCTTCATATTCATGTTTTCTCGACAATATACTCCCGACAATCGAAAATAGCATATTTATTGGAGCATATACAAATCCAAAAAAAACTAAGCTGGCATATATTGAAGTTTGCTGCATTTTAAATGCCGCAAATATCCCCGGGTTATTTAAGAAAAATGACAATGCGAAAAACATCAAGCCTGTTGTGCCAATAGAAATAACCATACTTTTCAAAATATGCTTTTTCTTATAATGTCCTATTTCATGCGCCAAAACAGAAACCAGCTCATCTGTTGTATGTTTAGCAATAAGCGTATCAAATAAAGCAATCCGCCTAAACTTGCCAAATCCAGTAAAAAAGGCATTTGATTTAGTTGAACGTTTTGAACCATCCATGGTGAATACCCCTTGCATTTTAAAATTCTGGGTCTGAGCGTATTCTTCTAAAGTAGTCTTCAACGGACCATCTTCTAAAGGGATAAACTTATTAAATAAAGGCATAATTACCACCGGAGCAATAAACATTAAGAATAGCTGAAAAACTGTTAATGCAATCCAGCAATAAAGCCAAGCCAAACCGCTGGTTTTTTCAAAAAACCAAAGAATGGCGGCAAAAGCGATTCCACCGATAATTGCCCCGATCAATACCCCTTTAATGATATCAGCAATAAACGTTTTAATTGTTGTTTTATTAAATCCATATTTTTGCTCAATTACAAAAGTATGATAAATTGAAAACGGAATATTTAAAATCTGACTTGCCAGCATTAATATCCCAAGGAAGATTAAACCGGAAAGAATCGCTCCATAACCAAATCCGCGGGCCATTCCATCAACCAAATTAAACCCTCCCCAGAGGATAAATCCCACGGTTAGCGCAGTCATAATCGTGTCTTCAATTAAACTAAAATTAGTTTTTTCTTTTAAATATAATTGCGATTTTTTATATTTTTCCGCGTCATAGTAATTCTTGAATTCTTTGGGCAATTGCGGATTTACAGCTTTAATATTAAGTATTTCTACAACTAAATTCAGCACATACTTAAACAAAATTATTCCCAGAATTAAAACCAAATATTTATTCATACACTCTCCAATTTTAGCTTCCCATATTTTTATACGCTATATCTAATGCTTTAGTTTTTATACAATCCGCGCTACTGCGCTAGATTTTTAAAGTTATTCCTACTGGACAATGATCTGAGCCAAAAACATCTTTTAAAATAAATGCATCGACTAATGATCCGCTTGCCGCGTCATTAACAAAAAAATAATCCAAGCGCCACCCCACATCTCTTTGCCTAGCTTGGGTTTTATAATCCCACCAGGAATAAGCCACTGTATCATTGTGCATAAATCTAAAACTGTCCACAAACCCTAACTCAATAAATTGATCGATCAAAGCTCTTTCTTCCGGGAGAAAACCGGAGTTTTTTATATTTTCTTTGGGCCGAGCCAGGTCAATCTCATTATGCGCTGTATTTAAATCTCCACAAACTATAATATTTTTATTTTTATTCTGAAGTTTTCTAATATATTCAAAAAACTCAAGATAAAAATCCAGCTTAAATTTTAGTCTTTCTCCTGAACTATTGCCATTAGGGAAATAGACGTTTATCAGAAAAAAGCTTTGATATTCAAGAATCAGTACCCGGCCCTCCTGATCAAATAGCTTATTCCCAAACCCATACTCAACATTATCCGGCTTAATTCGTGAATATACAACAACTCCGCTATAGCCTTTTTTTTCTGCCTGATTCCAATAAGCCGTATAGCCACTTACCTCAAGCAATGCCTTGCTCAATTGTTCAGGATGCGCTTTTGTTTCTTGCAAACAAAGAAAATCCGGATTTTGTTTGTTCAGCCAATTGTCCCTTACCAAGCTCTAGTCGTATTATATCGCAAATATTATCAAATTAAGATTAAAAAGTTTTAATGTTTATACGGCGGCAATTTGGTAAAATATTCTTTTTCAACAAAAGGAGTATTTTCTTGCGTTTCAAAATCAAACACTTTTACAGCTGCAGCGGGGATTTTCAGCGGTTTTATTTCCGGCTAAAGCAAACCCCCTGTCCATATTGTAAATCAGCCGGTTCTCTTATTCTCCATGGATATTTATCCGGAAACCATCAAACTATTTCTGGAGAAAAAATTATCCGCGGCCGTAGGATATTCTGCAGCAACCGGAACCGTCGGGTCGGCTGTGGAAAAACCTTCAGTCTCTTAGCAGCTAATATTCTTAAAGGGTTTAATATTTGCGCCAATAGCCTTTGGCGTTTCCTTAATAATATCTCTAAAGGCATGTCTAAAATACAAGCCCTGAAAAAATTAAATCTTCCTTTTTCAGATTCTACTGTCTACCGCCTTTTTAAAATCTTTTCCCACCGCCAAAGCCGTATTAGAACTCTTCTCCTGCGGCAGTCTCCAGTACCTCAACTTCCATTTATTAACCATCCGCCAATTCAAACTATTGTCCACCTAAAATCCGCATTTAAAAACTTCCCCTGTCCAATCACCGCTTTTCAGCTATCTTTTCAAACACCGTTCCTTTAAAAAAAACCGCCGGCTCTGCCGAATTGCCAACGAACACTTGAAAACTCTCCTTAGCGCTAATAGCCAACAACATTAAACAACTATTTTCACTGCACCGCGCATAAGTTAAACTTGTCTTGAGCATAAAAAACTAACCCTTTAACCGGAAGGAGGATTTCTTATGAAACTACCCTCACCTTATTTGAAAATGCGCGTGCTCGGCGCCATTGACATTGCCGAAGGCAAAACCAGTATTCAACGCGTTAAAAATGTCGCTAATTTACCCTTTATCGACGAAGACGGCAACCCCCGCAAATTCACCTGGCGCACCATCCAAACCTGGCTCTACCGTTATAAAAACCATGGTGTCACAGGCATAACTAATCAATCACGCCGTGACAAAGGCAAACCCCGTAAAATATCTCCAGAAGAACTTATGGAAGCGATAAATTCCGCTTTGCCCCATTTCCGGGATAATTGTTTTAATAAAATGGATATTTACCGTTTTTGCATTCAAAAAAGTCTCTTGCGCAGACAGCAAATTGCTTATAATACTTTTTGCCGTTTTATTAAAGAATATGACTTATTAGATAAAAATGCCGGACAAAATAATAAAAAGCGGCTGGCTTTTGCCATGCAATACGCTAATCAGTTATGGCAGGCTGATACCATGTTTGGCCCTTATGTTAAAGATAACACTTCTCATAGACAATCTAAATTAATCGCTTTTATCGACGATGCCAGCCGCGTCGTCTGTCATGGAGAGTTCTTTTTCGAAGAAAACACCGACAGTTTAATTAAAGCTTTAAAAGCTGCCTTTTATAAACGCGGCATCCCTGAGCAGTTATACGTTGATAATGGCTCCATCTATTCCTGCGCTGAAATAACTCTTATTTGCGCCAGGATAGGCTGTATCTTACGGCATACCCCGGTAAGAGATGGGGCTGCTAAAGGAAAAATTGAACGCTTCTTTAGACGAGTCCGACAGCAGTTTTTATCACGCAATTTGGATTTATCAAGTTTACAAAATTTAAACCGGCAATTTATCAGCTGGCTCGAAGATGAATACAACTCTTCTTCCCACAGCGCTATTGCCATGAAACCCATTGACCGTTTCGGCTTAGATTTAAACCGCGTAAAATTTCTACCACCTTCTGAAGCTAATGACGAATTGTTTTTCGCTGAAACTACTCGCAAGGTTAAAAAAGATAATACTTTTTCTTTTAAAAATATCCGCTATGAAACTCCTGTCGATTTACGCGATAAGCAAATTCAAATTAGATTTGACCGCTCTAAATATGACCGGATTGTTATTTATTATAAAAACCAACGCGTGGCAATAGCCAAGCCGCTTGACCTTATTGCTAACGGCCTCTTACGCAGAAAGGAAATTTAGTTATGATCCGCTCATTCTACGGTATTGATGACCATCCCTTTTCTATGGAAAATATTACCTTACTTGCTCATCAACTGGAAGTTTATGATACTCTCCGGGTTCACTGCCAGCAAGGCGGCCTTTGTATGATTTTAGGCTCTCCCGGCACCGGCAAAACTGTAATCAAAGAATCTTTAAAGCAAATCATAGATAAACGTATTGTTGTCGCTACTGTCGCGCGCACTTTACATACTTACACTAATACCATTAAAGTATTATGCCAATCGTTTAATATCGAATTTGACGGCTCTCACTTTAAATGCGAAAAACGCCTAATTGAAGAAGCTTTCTCCCTTAACCGCCAGGGTAAAATGCTTATTACCATCATTGATGACGCTCACCTTATGGAAATGAATACTTTAAGAAAATTAAGGCTTCTTTTTGAAGATTTCCCCAAAAATCATAATGTTATTCTCATCGGACAGCCGGTATTGCTCAGCAATTTAAGCCTTACGGTTAATGCCGATATTAAAAGCCGAATATCTTATTCTACGATTATGCGTAAGCTTAATCCTGATGATATTGAAAAATTTATTCTCTCTCAATTAGACAGAGTTAAACTGGGCCATAATATCTTTACTGAAGACGCTTTGGATTTAATTGTCCGTTCTTCCGACGGCATCTTGAGAAAAGCCCGTAATCTCTGTATTGCCTGTATGCTTGAAGCCGTCAGATTACGCGATAAATCCATTGGCTTGGATAATGTTAACCGCGTGCTTATTCAGCCGCATTGGAGAAAAGATTATGATCTGGATCACTTCTAATCAAAAAAATCTGGATATTATACCTCTGCCGTCATTATATTGTATTGGCCGAGTTCTTAGAGTATCCGGCATGACTTATCGCAGAACCGGGATTTATCCCGCCTCAGCGGGATAAATTGATTGCTAAAATACGATAGCAATTCGGCAGCATTGTTCCTTGAAAATTTATTAATGTTTTTTTTGATAAGAATTCGGTAAGAATTTTACGATAGGA
>JAHITE010000011.1 GCA_018817585.1 Candidatus Omnitrophota bacterium | reverse complement strand
AAGACAAGGCAATTATAGAATAGTATCCGAAATAAAGGATAAAGATCTTATAATCCATGTAGTTAAAATTGGCCATCGAAGAGAGATTTATCGTTAACCCTGAGCGAAGTCGAAGGGCTTTCTCGTCCTTCGTCCTAGCCTCGCCGCTTTTCGGCGGGCGATCGCCCATCTGTCCTCCATAGCCTTCCTGACCTTCAAAGTCTTGACGAAGTAGGTGGCGAAGGAGGATTTTACGTTTAGAAATTAGTAATTTGCTCTTTCTTTTGCTAAGAGCCATGAGCTATGAGCCAAGCGCAAAGCGCTTCATCTAATCACCTGTTGAGCTAAATGCTGTAAATCAGAATTTGCTAAAGCCATTGCCTTTTTCTTGACTATTCGATAGAAATACTCTCTCTCAGTTTTAGTCAGCGGGCGTATTTCCCCGAAAACTGTACCGCTTGAAAGAAGAGGTTAAGTATACCAAAACCGCAAAAAAAGGGCGGGGCACCCTAAACTTAAGGTGCCCCTGATCGTAAGGAATTTAATTAGCTAATGGTTACAAGTTACATGGTCATTAGTTTTTAGTCTATCAGCCATGAGCTATGAGCCATCAGCTGCGCCTTAAGCGCTACGCGCTTAAGGTGCTAAGTCACTCGCCCGGATTGTGATAAATACACTCTGTCCATTAATAAAATCAGCTGATGGATCATAGGTTAAAGTATAATCAGCCGGAGTTCCGGTAATCAATGGACTGACACTTACACCGTTTACAATCATCTGAATCGTGCTGGAATCAACACCAGCGCCATCATCTTTTACATGCACAATAATATCAGAAGTAGTTGTTATTCCAGTCGCGTCTTTTGCCGGAACATGACCGGTTGTATACGGCGGTGTAGTATCCGGAGTGGCGTCAGTTGTGGTATTGATAACATTAGATAAACCAGCTTGATTTGATGCTTCATCAGTTGCTCTGATCGCGAAATAATATTTTGTCTCGCTGGATAATCCAGTGATGCTTAATGTTTGGGTTGTTCCGGCAATCAATGGTGTTGGCTCTCCAGTTGCCTGTGTCGCGCTGTCCCAATTTGCTAAGCTGATCAAAGCTGTTGAATAGCGGACATCATAGCTTGCTGCTGTACCGCTAACGGCATTATCTCCTGGCGCGCTCCAAGATAAGAGCACTGAATTATGAGTCTTACTGGCTGCACTCAGATTAGCAACAGCAGATGGCGCTGTTTGATCCGGTGTGGTTGTATTTACTACATTAGATAAACTGGATTGATTGGCAACTTCATCCGATACTTTAATCGCGAAATAATATTTTGTTTCTCTGCTTAAACTGCTGATTGTCATGCTCTGGCTTGTTCCAGTAATTGCCGGAGTCGGCTCACCAGCTGCCTGTATCGCGCTTGCCCAATTCGTGGTAGTGATCAATGCTGTTGAATAACGAATGTCATAACTGCTTGCTGTTCCGCTTGCCGCGTCATCACCAGTCGCGCTCCAGGCTAAAGTCACTGTATTTTCTGTTGAACCAGAAATGCTTAAATTAGCTACTACGCTAGGAGCTGTTGTATCAGCCACAATCGTAAAAGTATAGACATCAGCTGTCATAACATTAGCCGCGAATGCATTGCTTGCGTTTAGGAGTATTGGCAATCCAATAAGGATTGCTGTGACTAATAATTTGATTTTTAGGGTTTTCATCCCTTCACCGCCTTTCATGGGGTAGCGATTTATACAGAACATAAATCGTAAAGTTAAGTTAATATTTTTTATTTTTATGTTTTATGTTTTTTGTGTCTTTTAGTCTCTTAGCCTTGCTCTAAAAACAAAAACCTGTCCCGAAAGAAATCGAAACAGGTTTGTCCATTAAAAAGTAGACATACTCCATTTGTACAATAAGCATTTATCTTTTAGCTTCAGCTTTTCTAATCGCTAACCGCTATTCGCTAAACGCTGTACTCTTCCATTCGGCAACTGACTACCTTGATAGTCGATAGTCGATAGTCAATGGTCAATAGTTTTCAAACTATCAGCCATCAGCCATTAGCTATCAGCTACGTTAGGCTCTTGAGCTTTGCGCCCCATCCTTTCGAACTCGTTATAACCGAGCGTCAAACATCGTTTTGCTTTTGCATCTACTATGGTCTTTTGCTTTTGCCTGTGGCTTGTGGCCTGTGACCATAGCGTACGCTTCACAGTACGCTGTTTAACATGGTTTGCTATTATCGTGGTTCATTCACAAAGAACAGGATGGTACGACACTTCTACTAAATAGCAATTACTATGCCATTTTGATTTATATAATGGTTATTTAATACCGCTGTATTTGATGATACTTAAACAGGTTACACTAATCAAACAAATATTACTCAAAAATTTCAAAAACATAAAAACATTAATATTGGAAACGATTTTCTATTTAGGAATTTTTTTTCTATACCTTATATTAAGGGTTTTATATTCAAGCTGATTTCGCGCAAAAAAAACCTGTTCCTAAATCTTGGGAACAGACATCCTTCTTCTGTATTGTTTATTTTTGCAATGAACCACGAGCTAAGCAGTTACCAAAAGACTTGTTGTTGCTTTTGTTTCAGTTCTTGATTTTGGCTTTATTATAATTTCCACATCCCATTGTAGTACTGTTAATAGTTTAAAAAGATGTTCCAAAGAAAACAAACTAAGCTTCCCATTCATAAGATTAGAAACTTTTGATTGTGGCAAACTAAGAATTTTGCCGGCTTGTTTTTGGTTAAGATCTCTCTCATTAATAATTCTGGTTATGTGAGACATTATCTTAGCCCTAATCAATGTGCGTTCTGGATCAGAAACCCCAATATCTTTAAATATATTATCGCTGCCTCTACTAATTCTTTCTCTCATAACCCATCAACTCCTCTTATAATTTTCCACATAATCCGTTTCAGCCGCTTTTAAGCGCTTTTTTATTAATTCTATATCTTGTTTAGGAGTTTCAATGCGTATTCCGGTAACTTCGGCCGGTCATTCCGGCTGACTTCGGCCACTGATTCCGGAGAACTTCGGCCGGCCTAAATCGGAGCGAAGCGACGATAAAAAGATTCTACTATTAAAAGAACAATATAGTCAAATTATTTGTT
>JAHITE010000010.1 GCA_018817585.1 Candidatus Omnitrophota bacterium | reverse complement strand
TCAATAGTGACAAGATATTCATTAGTACATTAATTTTATCGAACCGCCGTATGCCGAACGGCACGTACGGTGGTGTGAGAGGACGGTAGCCGAATTAATCGGCTACCTCCTACTCGATTGTCCAAGAAAAGTTGTTTGACCGGCAAAAACACGTCTTTTCGCTAAGCCTGATCCTGCATCGTGCAGGCCCAGCCGCGCGTTCTCACTATTTTGACATCCCTGTCAAAATTACGTTCGAAAGCGCCGCTCAAAGAGAATTTTTGCCTAGAGTTATTAGCTTGTGACTTTGTGACAGGTGACCTTGTGACCTATTTTTGATTAAGCAGGTATTGTTCGACTTTTTTTGATGAATTCAGATCTTTGTTGAGCATTGTCCAGCAATCAGCATCTTCCATGCATAAATATAGCGGAGTTTGTTTGTCATATGCTCGGATCATTTCCTGCATTTTATGGTAAATCTGTTTACGCAGGAATTTAGGATAGCGTAGCTTTTTATCTTGGCCTAAGAACAATTCTCCATAAAAAATATTACTTTCCGGAAATCTTAACTCCGCGGCATTTTTAAGCTTTCTTGTACCGCGTAAGCTGCCAATGCTTATCCAGCTGAAAGGAGGTTTAAGCCGGCTATATAAAAGATCAATAACCTGTTGGTATAGTTGCTGCCAATTATTGGAATAGATAACCGGATCAAAATGAAAGCCCAGGGAAAAGCCTTTTTCCTGAATAGCCAAAGCTGCTTTGAGTCTTTGTTCAAGTGTTGCGGTCAGCAATTCTTCAGATTTAACAATTGACTCAGGATTGAGTGACCAAGAAATAACAATGTTTTTGCTGGCTTTTAATTTTAAAATATTGCTGATATTATTGCTTTTAGTTTTTAGCTCAAAGTAAACTGGTTTGCCGCGGAAAAACTCAATCAGTTTTTCCGCATAGCCAGTAATATGATCTAAAGCCAGAGAGTCGCAGAATTCACCGGTACCAATACGGATCGGACGGTTAATTTTTTGATAAAAATTATCAAATTTCTGAAAAAAATCATCGAGATTGGCCGGCAAGACAACGCCTGGGAAATTAGTGTATTGCTGGAGAAAACAATAAGAACAATCATAAGGGCAGCCAAAGCCGAGATTAAAGATCCAGTAATTACAGCCGATATGGTTTTTAGTGCAGGGGCAGGGCTTAATAAAGTCCCAGTTTTCCTGGACAATGAAAACAATCGGCTTTTTCAGATCTTTTAAATCAAACTGATTGTTTTTTACATACTCAAGGCAGTTGTTTATTATTGTTATCGGAGTTTTGGGGAATTTTTCAGCAAAGCGCTGGCTTAAATAACTGTTTTTTGCTTTTTCCTCGATATAAATAACTTCGGGAATAAAGTTTGCTGATTTTGGGTGAATATCAGTAAGGCCAGGTTTTAAATCAGCAAGAAAAATCTGTCCAGGATCAATTGCCTGGTTTTTGCTTGAAAGCGGAAAGCGGAGATTGATTAAATTGCGCTTGATATTAACAAATTTATTTCGTCCATTGCTGTTTTGAATAATTGGTTCAACTGCAAGTCTACTGATAATTTGCTGTTCAGTAATCCCATCCCGAATTTTAATTTCATGAAACAGCCGGAGGATATCTTTTAATTGATTAAAATTTAAGCTAAAACTAAAAGTCTGCTCAAGCGTGTGTTTAAACAGTTGTTGTTTATTATTCATTCGCGGTTACTTCCTTTTTTGGTTCATAATCGTATGAATCCATTAAATCAGTATATTGTTTAACTTGTTCATTTTTTCCTCTTTTTTTCGCTCCGGTAAGATATATCAGGCATTTTTGTTTAAGCGCTTTTATCGCGGAATTTTTTTGGCAATCAGTTAACCGCGCGGTTTTAATCAGTTTATTTATCGCATAGATTCTTAATGTGTCCATTGCCGGATACTGGCGGGACAGTTGATCAGCGTGTCCGCCGTGCTTTATGGTCAGTACCTGGGGGATGAGCTTAAAAGGATAAACAGTGCTGGCTCTTAACCATAAGTCATAATCCTCGCAAGCCATCATGGTTTGATCAAAATAGCCGATATGTTTAAACAGCTCTTTTTTAACCACAGTTGTGGACATGCCAATACAGCAAAGTTTTAAAGCATTATCAAAAACCCAGCCATCAGGTTTTTGATGGATTTTTTTCTGATTGAGCAGCTTTTGATCTCGATACCAGATTTCTTCGGTATGAAATATCTGAATATCAGGAAAGCGGTTTATATAATCCCGTGTAATCTGAAGCTTTTCCGGCTTAAAACAATCATCAGAATCTAAAAAAGCGATAAATTCAGCTTTGGCCAATGCTATACCCTGGTTACGGGCGCTGGAAACTCCTTGCTGAGCCTGATAAACATAAACTAAGCGCTTATCCGCAATATCCTGAATCATTTGAGCTGTATTGTCCGTTGACCCGTCATCAATAATAATCAGCTCAAAATCTGTTTCAGTTTGCGAAAGTACAGATTCGATTGCCTGTTTTAGGAATCCACAGCGGTTGAAAGTAGGAATAATAACACTAAAAAAAGGATTTTTCATAAAACACAGTATAGCAAGTTTTGCTTAAGTCGTCTAATTGTTTTGATTAATAATTAATTGTTTCATGATTTTTGTATGTGCTTTAAAATCGATCATTTTCATATTTAATCGATTAAATATGCTTTTAAGTGATGTATTGTACAGAATGATATGCATTTAGTAAAATTGTTTGACAGAATGTATGTTTGTGATATACTTATAATAGTTCGATAGGGAGGATAATGATGAATATTAACCAATTGCTTGCATTTGATCGTTTGGCCAGAAAAGTTGGTCAGAAATATAATAAAAGACGTAAGCTTTATAATGACATTCTCCATGAAGCAGGAGCTCATTTTACGGGAATTGTTGGCCCGCGCGGTGTGGGCAAGACAATTATGCTTAAACAATTGGCTCTGGCAAATGAAAAATCTTTTTATATATCCTTGGATACTATAGAGGGCGATCTTTTTGACCTTATCAAGACTTTGCATGAAACAATGCGGATTAAGTTATTTCTGTTGGATGAGGTACATGTTTATCCCCGCTTTGAGGCTGATCTTAAGAAGCTCTACGATGTTCTTGATATCAAGGTTATTTTTACGAGTTCTACTGCTTTGGGAATGTATGAATCGGGTTATGATTTATCCCGGCGGGTTCTGCTTAAGTCTCTTTATCCTTTTTCTTTGCGTGAATACGCAAGATTTAAATATGAGCAGGAATTTGCTGATTTAACTCTTCAGGATATAATAGCGAAAAATGTTTCAGCGGATATTTTTAGAGCGGGTGAACATTTTTCAGAGTATGTTCAGGGCGGCCTTATGCCGTTTGCTTTACAAGAACCGCAGCCTTTAATGATTTTGGAAAACATTCTTAAAACAATTATCCGCAAAGATATTCCCCATATCGCCAAGCTCATGACAGATGAGTTAGATAAAATAGAACAGCTTCTTCGCTTTATTGGACTTTCCGGAGTGGATGGAATTAATTATTCCTCGGCGGCGAGGAATGTCCAGATTACGAAATATAAGGCTGAACAGTATATTACTCTTTTAGAACGGGCTTTTGTTTTACATCGGATCTTTCCGCGGGGCAGCAATGTAATAAGGGAGCCTAAAATTGTTATGGCTTTACCATACCGACTGTTATACAAACCGTTTAATGAGGTTATTGGCGGCTTGCGGGAAGATTTTTTTGTGGGAGCGGTTACTGCTTTAGGAAAAGAAATTTTTTATCTTAAGTCTATGCGTGGGGCAAAAACACCGGATTATCTTGTTCGTGATTTGGAAGACATTGTTTTCGAAATTGGCGGCAAGAGCAAAGGTAGAAGCCAATTCAAGGGTATGGATATCAAAACAAAGATTATTTTTGTTGATGGCTATGATATGAAGAATAAGAAGCGGCCGTTATTTCTCGCGGGTTTGATTAATGGGTGATTATTTGATGCCGCGGGAATTTTCCTTTTCCGGCTCGGATTTATCTGTTTATTCTAATATGTTATTGCGATGTAATACAAAAATGACTTGAGAAATTAAATATGTATTGTATAACTTAATAAATCTCTGTAATTTTTTTGCGAAATTTGATATAATTAAATATAATTACTATCATTAATTTTACCATAAAATAAAACTAAAAGAGAATAAAATGATTGCAATTATTGATTATAAAATGGGTAATGTACGCAGTGTGGCTAAGGCTTTAGAATCTTTGGGAGCAAAGGTAGAGCTGACTGCCAGTAAAACCAAGCTGGCTAAAGCCAGGGCATTGGTTTTGCCAGGGGTCGGGGCTTTTGCCGCGGGGATGAAAAATTTGCGAAAACTGAACCTTATCCCGGAAATAAAAAAAGCAATTGCTCAGAATAAGCCATTTCTCGGCATATGCTTGGGGCAGCAACTGTTGTTTAGCCAAAGCTATGAACATGGCAAGCACAAAGGCCTGGATATTATCCCCGGGGAAGTGGTTATGTTTAAACCCGGGCTTAAGATTCCACACATGGGCTGGAATACGATAACGCAAGAGGCAAGACGCAAGACACAAGACACAAGCGGATTGTTGAAGGGGGTGCCGGATGGGAGTTATTTTTATTTTGTACATTCTTATTATGTCAAACCAGTAAGCAAAAAATGGATTATTGCCACCACGGAATATGGTCAGAAATTTAGCAGTATAGTGGGGCAGGGCAATACTTTCGGCATTCAGTTTCATCCGGAAAAAAGTTCAGATATTGGACTTCGGATCTTAAAGAATTTCTGTGAAATAGCTGGGGAGCTAGAGTAATCTCGGTAAAGTCTTACGGTTACGAAGCCCGTTTCGTTAATGGGTTGGGGGTAATGGCAGAAAATGGATAATACTAAAAAGATCACAAGTTTTCATGATCTGGATGTATACAATAATACTTATAGTCTCATGCTTAAGGTAATGGAAGAGATTGTTCCTAAATTACCTGTTTGTGAAAAGTTTGATTTAGTAGACCAATTAAGGCGTGCGTGTAAAACAATTCCTAGGTTAATTGCTGAAGGTTATGCCAAAAGACATCAAAAGGCTGGGTTCCAAAAGTATATTGATGACGCTATGGCAGAATGCAATGAGATGATTGTAAGCCTAAGTCAATGTAAAGATCTTTATTCTGATTTTGTGAAAATAGATTTATGTAAAGAGCTAATAGATATGTATGATAAGTCAGGTAGACAACTCTATAAATTAGGGGATGCTTGGACGAATTTTAAAAGACGATAATCTTAACCGTAAGACGATACGGGCATCGTAGCCTTTACCGTTAAACGAGGTGACTAAATGTTAGCAAAGCGTATAATTCCATGTTTGGATGTGAAAGACGGCAGAGTGGTTAAAGGAATTAATTTTCTTAATCTCAGAGACGCCGGGGATCCGGTTGAGCAGGCAGCAATGTATAGCCGGGAAGGTGCTGATGAGGTTGTTTTTTTAGATATTACCGCCAGCTCTGACCATCGCAAAACAATGCTTGATGTGGTTAAGCGAACAGCGGAACAAGTGTTTATTCCGTTTACTGTTGGCGGCGGAATCCGTAAGCTTTCAGATATCGAACTTATTTTACGTAAAGGCGCGGATAAAGTTGCTTTAAACACCGCGGCGGTTAAAAATCCCCAGCTGATTAAACGAGCTGCCAGAAAATTCGGTAACCAATGCATAGTTGTGGCAGTTGACGCAAAAAGAAGACCATTAGCCATCAGCCATCAGCCAT